>JBGPNE010000542.1:0-2973 GCA_041487335.1 Pyrinomonadaceae bacterium | reverse complement strand
AGTTCGAGAGGGCTTTGCCTCCAGCCTGTGGCAATGCCCGATATCTTGGACCGAACAGCTATAAAAATTCCTTGACTCTTCGGGAAACCTAAACTATGTTGCGCGGAATAATCCAGTCTAATTCGCACCCGCAGAAGGCATAAATTGTATGACCGATTCTTTGGCAGGGGCCTATGAGTAAGTTGAGCACCAGACTTATAGCGGCGCTTGCACCCATCACGATTGATCCGCTTCAATCTTGGCTCGCCCAGAAAGGATTTAGAGCAGTAAGGGATCCTACTTGAAACCTTATGAAGCATCTCGGCCAAATGAAGCATCTCTGCCAACTTTCGGCGCGAGGACGAGCGAAGCGTTTAGTGTCGTCGGGCACTCTGACGCTCTTAGGTTTTCTTGCTCTATTCGTAATCAACGTTTTTGCTCAGGGCCAGGGCCGAATCACCGGCGTGGTCCGCAATGCTTCCGGCGCAACTTTAGGGGGGGCGATTGTCGTCGCCAGGAATCAGGTTACGACTCGGGAGTCACGCGCACGCAGCGGAGCCAGTGGAAGTTATTCGCTGCGCTTGCCGCCGGGTGCTTACCGGATCATGGTTGCACCACCATACTCTGCCAAATTTGAAAAGGACAAGAACTATGGCGAGTTCGCGATTCCTCGGGGTGACGCTCTGGAGAACGTTATTGTTGAGCCTGGCAAAGATACAAACATAGATATTCAAGTTGAAGAGAAAAAGCTGGAAGGAGTCAACCCGGCCGAAGAAGAGGAGCCCATCGGCTATACGGGGAAGAAGAGCGTTGCTTCTGAGCCGCAAACCGAGGCGGACCGCCTCGCAGTTCGCGATCGTTGGCGCATAGGTTTTCCCGAGTACGACCGCTACGGCGATCGCGGCGCTCGCGGTCGGGACATTCCGTTTAAGAAAGGCCGCTGGCGGGATCCCTACCACCAGAGCGTGCTCAAGGGCGACTATCCCATCAAGGGCAACAAGCTGTTCCTGATCCTTTCCGCTGTGAGTACGACCGGTGTCGAGCAACGCCGCGCGCCGACGCCCTCAGATGTCAGTAGCGACGAGCCGCGCAGCGCGGAATTTTTTGGGCAGCCCGAACAGTTTGCCACGAGTGAGACAGTGCAGCTTACTTTTGAGCTGTTTCACGGCGACACCACGTTCAGGCCGCGCGATTGGGCCATCAAGATCTCGCCCACCTTCAGTGTTCCCAATTATCTCAATGCGCGCGAGAACGGCGTCGTGAACATCGATGTGCGTCGCGGTACGAACCGGACCGATACGCAAGTCTCCCTGGAGGAAGCTTTCGGCGAAGTAAAGCTGACTGACGTGAACGAGAACTTTGATTTCATCTCGGTGCGCGCCGGCGTTCAGCCTTTCGTCTCGGACTTTCGCGGCTTCATCTTCTCAGACAACAATCTCGGCGCGCGGCTCTTTGGCACGTTTGGCAACAATCGCTATCAGTACAACGCCAGCTATTTCTCGATGCTCGAGAAGGATACCAACAGCGGTCTTAATCGCTTCGATACGCGGCATCAAAACGTCTACATCGCCAATCTCTTTCGGCAGGACTTCATTCGCAAGGGCTACACTATTCAGGCCAGTCTGCATTACAACGACGACCGGGCAGGCATCAAGTATGACCGCAACGGCTTTTTGGTGCGGCCCGCATTGATTGGCGACGTGCGGCCGCATTCGATCAAGGTGGGCTATCTCGGTATTAGCGGCGATGGCCACCTCGGCCGGCTGAACCTGTCGCACTCCTACTACTACGCCTTTGGCCGCGACTCGCGCAACCCGATCGCCGGGCGCAGCGTACGCGTCAAGTCGAACATGGCGGCTGTCGAGGCTTCCGTGGACCACGATTACCTGCGGTTTAAAGGCTCGTTCTTCTGGGCGCAAGGCGATGAGAATCCGACCGATGCAAAAGCGACGGGCTTTGACGCAATCTTCGACGATCCAAACTTCGTGGGTGGCCAGTTCTCGTTCTGGAACCGCAACGGGATTAGGCTAACGCAGACGGGCGTGGGACTGGTCCAGCCAAACAGCATTCTGCCGAGCTTGCGCAGCAGCAAAACCCAGGGGCAGGCAAACTTCGTCAATCCAGGCATCTTCATCTACAATGCGGGAGTAGATGTGGATTTGACGCAGCGCATCAAGGCGGTTTTCAATGTAAACTATCTGCGCTTTCATCGCACCGAGTCGCTCGAGTACCTACTTTTTCAGAATCGGATTCGGCATGACATTGGGTTCGATTACAGTCTCGGTGTTGCCTATCGACCTTTTCTGATTAACAACGTTACTGTAACCTTTGGGGCTTCTACACTACAGACAGGCCGAGGTTTTCGGGATATTTTCACAGACCGAACGCGCAATTGCCCGCCCAATGTGGGCGACTTTTGCGAACCGGACGTTATTAATCCCAGGAAGCCACTTTATTCGCTATTCGCACAGTTGAAGCTGATCTTTTAAGGTTGAAATGATCGAACAAAAGTTTGACGCAAAGGCACGAAGACGCAAAGAAAGGGATGCAAAGATTATCAGGACTATGCGCCTGGTGAGACATCCGAGGCGGCTGCTTGCCGAGACTTCTTTGATGCGATCCTTTGCGACTTTGCGCTTTTGCACGAAACTGCTTGGGCAGGGACGAGTTGCTGTGTTCATCTTGACGATTACATTGGCATTCTTCGCTACACGCCTCGACGGCGGCCCATCCTCGGCAGCTGGTGGGGAACCGAGACACGGGAGCGCTCCCCTAGCTGAGAGTTACCATTTTGTCGCTGCTTTAACTCGAAAGCAGAATCCGCAATCACCAGCGGTTACCGCTCCTTCTTCTAAGCTCGAGGGTTGCGTCTCCTGTCACGGTCAGATCGAGCCGATGCACAAATATGGCAATAGCGAGACGCTCGAGGCGTTGAAGGATGGCAAGGACGCGTTCGGATTAAGCTGCACTGCTTGCCATGGCGGCAATCCCGTT
>JBGPNE010000541.1:0-2975 GCA_041487335.1 Pyrinomonadaceae bacterium | reverse complement strand
CTGCCTTCTACCCGCTCGTCCTGTCTCCGTTCTTGCCCCTTCCTCGGGTATGGATCTAATTTGTATTCATGGTGGGTGACGATCACCCGCCTGACGACCTCGTTTGCTTCCTCGCCCAATTCAAGAAAGCCTAATCGCGGGTGCCTGCTCATGGCCTCTTTTTCTTTAGCGTCAAGCGGCGTCCTCTTGGAAAGAATGTCGTCCGTAATCCTTCTTTTGCCGATGTCATGCAGCAGACCCGCGAGCCCGAGCAACTCCAATTCATTAGGCGCCAAATCGAGCAGGACACCGACATCTAAACACAGCCTTCCTACTCTCAGACTATGTTGGTATGTCTCCAGGTGGTGTTCTTTGAGTGAGGTAAGATGCCGACTGACAACTTCTTGTCTTAACAGTGCGCGTAAGATCGTCTTGGTATCCCTTGGCATTAGTCCGCTAGTTTATAGAGGCGACCCATGAGTCGCAATGATTCATGCCATTCGGCTACGGGATTCCTCAGCTATAGTCGCGAACTGTCGGCGTCCGATCTCTTTGATCTTAGTATCGGGCCACTTCTCAAGCTGCTGGTAACTAGGGTGGTTCGACTTCTCCTGGCAGGGATTCCGCGCCGCGTTGTAACAACAAATCAGCGACCAGCGGGGATTCGGGCTACGATTTGGGTCTGAGCGATGAAGCAGATTGCAGTGGAAGAAGAGGGCAGTCCCCGGTTGCATCTCACAAGGTACCATCTCTAGATACTTGAGTGCTTCGTTTACCCGTTCGATGTCGGCACCAGTCTGCTCGCCGGCTTTTCCATGATCGATGCGGCCCATGCTGTGCGATCCCTTGATCACTTGTAGGCATCCGTTCTCTGGCGTTGCGCGATCAATTGCGATCAAGCAACTGGCCATGTAAGGAAACAAACAGCCATTGGAGTACCAGTAACCATAATCTTGATGCCATTCCCAAGCTCCGCCGACAAAAGGTTCCTTGAGCATCATTTTGTGGTGATAATGGTAAACCTCTCCATCTAGCAATTGCTCGATGGGATCAACGATGCGGTGGCAGCGGACAAAAGCGCTGTAGATATCTTCACCCAGGGAGCCCGTAAGCCACAACTTGCTCCGACCACCAAAGGCGTCCATACGCTCGTATGCTTGTTGAGCCATTTGTTGATCGGCTTTGGCGATATGCATGAGCAGATCCATCTCCTCGGCATCGAACAGCCCTCTTATCATCAGATATCCATCTCGATTGAACTGCTCGATCTGTTCTTTAGTCAACTTGGACATACTTCTTTGTTGCTGCCTTCGCAATTGCTTCAACATTTCTGGACCGCACCTCTTTGCGGCGCCAGAAATGGCCACTCTTTCGTCAAATCCTAAGTTGACGCAGCGGCTGCATGAACGGCAACGGCGGCGGCAGGGTGTCATGCGCTCGGTAAACAGTTGGCACCCGCTGAATGTTTTCGAAGTAATCGATTGTAGCCACTCGCAAGCCGACATCACGCCCCAGCCGCTCACTTATGTACCACTTATGATCGATGATCCGCGGCCAAACAGCGCGTGCCTCGTCCGCCGAGAGTCTCACTCCGGCCAGTTCCTTAATCGTGCGTCGTTCTCTTCGGCCATCGTTGGCTAGCACCTTCGCAATTACATAATCCAATCTGAACGGTATCGGCATATAAATAACCTCCATTACTCTCCAGTTGCCCCCCATGCGAGCCTTACTTCGATGGAGATTATACGCACCCGACTGTCCACGCGGCCAATTCATTGTTATAATACCAGTGATGAGTTTTACTAATGTCTCGATTTACTGGGCAAACAGCACATGGAACTTTGGCAGCTCCGCACATTCCGCATTGTGGCCGAAACGCTGAACTTCACAAAGGCCGCGCAGCACCTGCATTTAACACAATCCGCCGTCAGTCACCAGATCAAGGCGTTGGAAAAGGAACTGGGCGAACCCTTGTTTGTGCGGTCAACAAGGGGGGTCAAGCTATCTCAAGCGGGCAAGCTCGCGCTCGAACATGCAGAACGCATTCTTGACGAGGCTCAAGCAATGCACGAGCACGTGGCGGGTCGCGAACATTCGCCGGCCGGTCGGGTGCGCGCCGCTGCGGCGACGCAGGCGTTCGTGCACCTCTTTGCGGCTCTCTTCGAGGCTTTTATGCGTGCACACCCGGCAGTCGAGCTCTCGTTCCGCACGACCGTCAGCACAGACCAGACTGTGAACGATATTCTCACCGGCAATGCTGATGTCGGCTTCGCTTCGATGCCGGTGTACTCGCCAAGCTTGCAGGTAACGGAGCTTTTTGAGGATGAACTCGTCCTGGTTGTGGGCCGCAGCCACCAATTGGCTGCCAGAGAAGTTGCTACAGTCGAGGAGATCGAGCGGGAACGACTGATTATGTTCGAGCGAGGCGCTTCGATCCGGCGGGCGACGGAAGATTTCTTCAAGCGCGTTGGCATAAGCCCGCAACTCGCGCTTGAATCAAATGACACCTACTTCATCAAGCTAATGGTCGAACACGTAATGGGGATCTCTCTACTTCCCAGTTGGGCCGTCCGCGATGAAGTGATGACCGGCAAACTCGCACAGCTCCGAATCGCTGACCACCATCTACGCCGCTCGATTGCTATGGTATCGCTGGCTCGCTTTCAACCTTCTTCGACGCGCGCGTTTCTCGCGTTTATATTGAAACGTAAGGATCAGCTACAGGAGATGGCGCGATTGTAGAACGTCTCATAACACTGCCATCCCTCACCCAGCCTTGCCGAACCGGGCTCCCAGATTTCGGAATTCCGGAGTAAGAGACCCATCAATCGTTTAAGTAACGGGGAGATTCGAAACTTGTGGCGGCCGGCGCCTCTGCTCGCGGTCCAACAGTCTCGACTGAAGGTCGCTGTTAAGCAGTTAATCTCCGGGGTCATCTCACAGGACGTTCGCTGGAGCGACGACCCTGGAGATAAACATATATAAACCTGAGAGGG
>JBGPNE010000540.1:0-2980 GCA_041487335.1 Pyrinomonadaceae bacterium | reverse complement strand
GTTTCTGGTTAGTTTTTATCTGGGTAGGAAAATCGGCGCTGACTATTCCAAGACGGCAACCTTATCGTTTACCGCTGCCAGTAATAACTTCGAATTGGCGATCGCCGTCGCCGTCGCAGTTTTCGGCATCAACTCGGGCGTCGCCTTTGCGGCCGTTATTGGGCCTCTGGTAGAAGTTCCCGTGTTGATTGGGCTAGTTAGGGTAGCGTTATGGTTGCAACCGCGTTGGTTTGCCGGTGATTCAGTGTCCCAGCCTGGCGTCTAGTCAGCAGGACTTGAGTGTTTTCAGGAGTAGGCGATGAGTGGAAAGCGATCGAAGCGGATATTGATTCTCTGCACAGGAAATTCAGCGCGCAGTCAAATGGCGGAGGGCCTGTTGCGCCACGATGCAGGAGAGACTTTTGAGGTCGAGAGTGCTGGGATCGAGCCAAGCTTTGTCAGATCGGAAGCTATCGAGGTCATGCGCGAGATTGGCATTGACATATCAAATCATCGCTCCAAGTCAATCTACGAGTTTACAGCGCAGCCATTCGACTGGGTAATTACCGTTTGTGATAACGCGAAACAGAATTGCCCGGTGGTTCCGGGGGCCTCACGGCAAATTCATTGGAGCATTCAAGATCCCGCAGCAGTAGCAGGGGATGTCAAAACTCGGCTTGACGCATTTCGAGATGTTCGGGACGAACTACGAGAGCGCTTGAGCAAGTTTATTGCGGGCGAGCAGGAAGGCACTGGCCAGGCGCTAACCTAAAACGACCCGGCTCCTCCAGAGGAGCCGGGCCATTGCCTTTACAGACTTGGCTGGAATTACTGGGGCTTATTGTTTAAGCGCTCCTGGCGCTCTTTCATCCGCTGTTCCATTCTTTCTTTGCGCTCTTTTTTCAATTGCTCGAGTTTGGCTTTCTGCTCCGCAGTTAAGACCCCAGCCATCTCGGTCCGCACGCCTTCCATCGCTGTACGGATTTCCTGATGTAGAGCTCTTGCTCGGGCTTCATCCTCGGAAGTAAACGTGCCCGCAATTCGTTTCTCGCGCAACTTGAACAATTCTTCGCGCTGAGTTTTCGTGCTTTCAAGTCGGCGCTGCACGATGGCGCGACTTTGCTGTCGCTGCTCTTCGGTGAGATTCAGTTCGCGCATCAAGTGACCCATGCCAACGCCGCGCCGGCCCATCCCATCAGGTCCGCGCATGCCCTCACGGCGGCCCATTCCCTCACGATGTCGTTCCATCCGCTCGGTTCTTTCTTTGCGGAAGGCATCGTCCTGCCTCGAAGGTGTTTGCGGCTGAGGCTCCTGGGCGAAAGCGACTATCCCACCAGCCAAAACGATTCCTAAGACTCCAAACAGACTCTTTCGTAAAAACATTCTCCCAACTCCTTTTTTCGTTTTACTTGGTTACAAATGCAGATTTGCGAGGTGGGCTTTCCTCGTTTCTGGCCTTTAGACGGCCCAACGCCTGGATAAGTTTGGAAACAATGGAGCATTGACTTTCTATAGCGAGACAGAGTACTTTACAACGCAAAGAGCTAACGAGTTGGCAATAACGTTTGTGTCCTGAGAATATGCGAAAAATTTGTGAGTAGTAAAAATCTGAATCGCCAAGTTACAATACCGCGCAAATGGATCTTCTGGAGAATATAAGCTCACCTGCAGACCTGCGGCGACTGCCCTTAGAACAGTTGCAGCCCGTCGCCGACGAAATTCGGCAGTACATCTTGGAGACAATGTCGCGGATTGGCGGCCACACCGGCGCTTCCCTTGGAGCGATTGAGCTGGCAGTTGCGCTCCACTACGCCTTCGACACGCCTCGAGACCGCCTCGTCTGGGACGTGGGACACCAAGCTTACGCGCACAAGATTCTGACCGGTCGCCGCGATTTACTGCCGACGATTAAACAATACGGCGGCCTCAGTGGCTTCTTGCGCCGAGACGAATCCGAGTATGACACTTTTGGTGCCGGCCATGCTTCTACTTCGCTGTCCGCTGCGCTCGGCATGGCCGTCGCTCGCGACAAAAGAGGCGAGGACTATCATGTGGTCGCATTGATCGGTGACGCATCGCTGGCCGGTGGAATGGCGATGGAAGCGATCAACCAGGCCGGCCACCTCAAGAGCCGCCTGATCGTAGTTCTCAACGACAACGAAATGTCGATCGCGCCGGCCGTGGGTGCGCTAACCGGCTATCTGAACCGCATAAGAAGTGCGGGCAGTTATCATCGCTTCAAAGATGAGGTTGAAGAGACGCTGCTGGCGATTCCTTCCGTGGGCGAACGTCTGCATCACGCCGCCAAGACGATGAAAGACGCGATTGCCGCGGCGGTGCTGCCCGGCGCACTCATTAATGAGCTTGGCTTTAAGTATATTGGCTACGTCGATGGCCACAATCCGCGGGCGTTGGTGGCGGCGCTACGCGAAGCTCAGCAGATCAAGGATGGACCGGTAATTGTTCATGCGTTGACCACGAAGGGCAAAGGTCATCCCCAGGCTGAGAAGGACTACTATCGTTGGCATGCCACCGGCCCTTTCGACCTACAGAGCGGCAAAGCCATTAAGTCGAAAGCGAGCGCTCCTACCTATACGGCCGTGTTCGGAAACACACTGGCAGAGTTGATGGAGAAGGACGAGAAGATCATCGCTTTGACTGCCGCAATGCCTGATGGCACTGGTGTTTGCACAGCGCTCGAGAAGTTTCCCGAGCGTTCCTTCGATGTGGGCATAGCCGAGCAGCATTGCATTACTTTTGCCGCCGGAATGTCTTGCGAGGGCCTGAAGCCGGTTTGCGCCATCTACTCCACATTCCTACAGCGGGGATTCGATCAGCTAATCCACGACGTCTGTATTCAGAATCTAAATGTAAAGTTTTGTCTGGATCGCGGAGGAGTTGCAGGCGGCGATGGCCCAACTCACCACGGTCTTCTCGACATCGCATATCTCCGTGCCGTTCCTAACATCGCCGTGATGGCGCCGAAGGATGAAGGCGAAAT
>JBGPNE010000539.1:0-2985 GCA_041487335.1 Pyrinomonadaceae bacterium | reverse complement strand
TTCCAAAAGTTTGCAATACGGTAGCGTTACTTTCTTTAGCTGGTTCTCGAAACGCTCTGAACAGTATCTCGCATCACCACTGTCAAACCGCGCCAACCACTTTCCGAGAAGTGATCAATCGCGTGCATGACTCGGTCATGAATCCTTTGCTCATTTGGCTGTCGCAGCCGCACAATTAGTATCCCATGATGTGAGTCACTACGATGCTGCACGAACCCTTTGTCTGTTGTAATCAGCAGTCTTCCTTCTTTCGTTACAAGCGCCCAGAGAAGATCGTCTGACATGCCTTGATCAGGCGTTTGCCGAATGTCCAGAACGTCATGTTGAAGAGCCTTCAGTTCCGAAACTGTAGCAAGCGGAATATTCTCTCTACGCATATCTTCATACGCCACTAGACACTTCTTCAATCGGCGTAATCTGTTCTTCTGCCAGGACAGCGGCGTACTCAAGGCAAGCGCGAATGTCTTCCCTGGTAATGGTTGGATATGCTTGGAGCAAGCTCTCGAACGTATCTCCATTCGCCAACATGCCCACAACTTGGTGGACTGATATTCGCGTGCCTTTGATACAGGCTTGTCCGTGACAGACGCTCGGGTCGATGGAAATGCGATCAAACATAATGGTCCTCCTATGCCGACTCGAATAATATCAGGCTGTCCAGCATTCCAATAGAGTGCCTGAACGAACAAGCTTACTGAAGGTTCTCTATGGTTTGTTCGAGTTGTGCCGTGCGTTGGGCAATATCGGCTATACGCCCGCGAATCTCATTCACTTTCTCGGCAGGTGCGCGCTCGGCAAACTGCGGATTTGCCAGTTGCGCCTCAAGCTTTGAAGTTTCCGCCCAAAGCTTTTCTTTTTCTTGGCTGAGTCGATTCCGTTCCTGCTCAAAGTCGATCAATCCTTCCAGCGGAATTGCTACCTCCGCGCCACCTGCCAAAATGGCACGAGCTGACGCCCTCGGGATTTCCTGAGGCGAACGCACGCGTGTCATTAAGCTATTTGTAAGACGTCCGATTTGCTGGCTATTGCGAGCGAATATGTCGTGAACCCTTTCATCTGATGTTCTTACGATTATTGAAATCTGCTGACTTGGTTTGAGGTTCATCTCAGAGCGCAGGTTACGGACACGGGACACGAGTTCAATAACGGCTTGCATCTCGGCTTCCGCTTCCTCATCAATTAGATTTTTGTCTGCCTGCGGATAAGGCGTTAGCATTATCGTTGGCTCTGCATGAGCATAAGCGGGATGAAGCGAGCTGACGCCTACGCCAGGCAATTTTCGCCAGAGTTCCTCTGTAATATAAGGCATGAATGGATGAAGCAGCCGCAAAGATAGTTCGAGAACCGTAACTAAACGGCTTCTCGCGGAGCTTAGGAACTCCGGTGTCTCACCGCGCAACTGCTCGCTCGTAATTCCAGTCAAGACATCATATTTAGTGAGCTCAATGTACCAGTCGCAGAAATCGTCCCAGAAGAAGTGATAGAGCGTTTCAACGGCCTCATGGAATTGATAGCCATCCAAGGCCTGCCTCACGTCACGCGCAGCCCTATTAATCCGCGACATGATCCACCGATCGTGGAGTTTCCATTGTTCCCGGTTTGCCTCAAACCCACCATTGACGATAGCGCCCTCGGAGTTGAGCAAACAGAAGCGCGCCGCATTCCAAATCTTGTTGGCAAAGTTTCGATACGATTCGACCTGCTTGTCGTTCCAGCGAATATCGGTGCTGCCTACCGAAGCGAGTTTCAGGCGCGTTGCATCAACGCCATACTTGTCAAAGACCTCGAGCGGATCGATGCCGTTCATCTTCGTCTTCGACATGCGCTGACCGTGAGCGTCAAGGATCGTCCCGGTGACGAACACATCGGCAAACGGCTCGCGCCCCATGAATTTCGTTCCCATCATCACCATGCGCGAGACCCACAGGAAGATAATGTCCCGGCCGGTCATCAGCACCGAGGTCGGATAAAAAGTTTCGAGGTCCTTCGTTTGTTCCGGCCAGCCCATCGTCGAAAAAGGCCAAAGCTGCGAGGAAAACCAGGTGTCGAGGACATCAGGGTCCTGGGTCAGTTCGTCGCTACCAGCCTTCGCGCGTGCTTCTTTTTCAGAGCGCGCGACGATTATTTCGCCATCTTTCGTGTACCACGCAGGGATTTGATGTCCCCACCACAGTTGGCGCGAGATAGTCCAGTCGCGCAGGTTCTCAAGCCAGTTTGAGTAGACCTTCTCGTAAGGTACCTCCGGCACGAACTGAGGCTTCTTCTGGCTTGCTAACAACCGGAGCGCCTCGTCTCGCAACTCGTCCATCCGCAGAAACCACTGCGTCGAGATCAATGGCTCGATAACTGTTTTGCAACGCTCGCACTTCGAAATCGAAAATTCGTAGTCAACAACCTTTTCCAGTAAGCCCAACTCTTCAAACTTCTCAACGACCTTCATGCGCGCTTTGTAACGATCGAGACCGGCAAACTCCGCGCCGGCAGCTTCCGTCATCCTGGCCTGCGGATCGATGACGACGATCTGTTCCAGGCGGTGACGCACACCCATCTCGTAGTCGTTTGGGTCGTGAGCTGGCGTGACCTTCACGGCGCCGGTGCCAAATTCAGGATCGACAAACTCATCTGCGACGATTGGAATCTCGCGACCGGTGAGCGGCAAGAGCAAGGTCTCGCCAACAAGATCATGGTAACGCTCGTCGTTTGGATTCACGGCGACCGCGGTATCGCCAAGCATTGTTTCAGGCCGCGTCGTAGCGACCGTTACGCTTCGGTTGCCACTCTTTGCCGGATAGCGAAGGTAGTAAAGTTTCCCGGCCTGCGGCACCTTTTCCACTTCCAGATCGGAAAGCACGGTCTGATCGTTTGGACACCAGTTGACGATACGATTGCCGCGATAGATCATGCCCTCTTCATAAAGGCGCACGAACACTTCTCGCACCGCGCGCGACAGGTCTTCGTCCATCGTAAACTTTTCGCGCGACCAAT
>JBGPNE010000538.1:0-3004 GCA_041487335.1 Pyrinomonadaceae bacterium | reverse complement strand
GAACCGAAGATCAACTGGCCATTCACCTGCGCGTAGAGAATCGGTTTCTTGCCGACCCGATCGCGCGCCAGGAAAAGTTCCTGAGTGCGCTCGTCCCAAATCGCGAAGGCAAACATTCCTCGTAGATGTTTGGGACAATCGGCTCCGTACTGATCGTAGGCGTGAACGATTGCTTCGGTGTCGCTGTTTGTATAAAAGGTGTGACCAAGTTTCACGAGCTGGTCGCGGAGTTCGCGGTAGTTGTAAATCTCGCCGTTGAAAACTATCCAGGCAGTGCGGTCCTGGTTGTGAATGGGCTGCTGTCCACTCTTCAAGTCGATGATCGCCAGGCGGCGCATGCCCAGGCCGACGGCGCCGTTGAAGTAAAAACCGTCGTCGTCTGGCCCACGATGGCGGATGGCAGCGCACATCCGAGCCAGCAGAGCCTGGTCAACGTCCGACCGGTCGTTACGAACTATGCCAACAATTCCACACATACTCTAATCAACCGCGGCTTGACGCGGATTAAGCGAACTGACGAAGCTTCTGTACTGGTTGGTAGAGTTTCGGCAAGCCTTATAGTAACTAACCTGCTACACGCTGGCCAATGACCCTTTGGGCCGACGCCTAGCGTCGGTATGGCATCCACCACCCCAAGCGTGCTGACCCCGGTCCGCTTCCAGTCCTGATAAACGGCCGCAACGCGCAAGCCAGGACAGCGATCATTCTCGGCGCATGAAAGCGCGGGCCAGCTTGACTCCTATCCTGCCAACCACTGGAACGCGCTCAACACGTTCGCGCAGGCGCCACGCCGCGTCCGCATTGGCAGTGAAATCGATCTTCAATTGACGCAGGTAAGCCGCGGCCGCGCGATCTTCCTCGAGCTTTTCAGCGTGACCATTTTGCTGAAACTCCCGTATCACTTCCTCGTAGAGGCTGATGAGCTCGTCGACAACCGGTTCATGGCCAGCGCTTGCCCGCACTGTTTGCGAAACTCTAAGAGCGTCGGCCGGATCGTAGCGTTTGATTTCCTCCACCAGAACCGCGGCATCCAGTGGCTCACTAAGCGCGCGTCTGCCGAAATTAAGTGGTCGGAGGTCTGCAAAGTTTGCCGGTGTGACCATTGGTCCGCTGCCCTCGTAATCGCAAAGTAAGACCGCCGCTCCAACTGCCATTGCTTCCAAAGCGCTTCTTCCTTTTGCAAACACCAGGTCGTATTCACCGAGAATGTCTTCCGGTTGCGCAGTCGCAGAGTTTGTCTGACTCCCAACCACATCAAGCTGAATGCTCGCGCGTGCACAGGCTTCGCGCACAGCGGGAAGATGAGTTTCTTCGCCGGCATAATTGCTGAAGAGCAACGCGCGCTGTGGCGTGGGTGACAGAGGCCGGCGGCGAGATCTAAAGCGGGCCAGGTCAACAAAATTAAGCAAGACTCGTATGCGTTCTTCTGGAATGCCGTGCTCCAGCAGCAAATCGCGGCAAGCGTGATCTACGGCAGCATAGCGAAGTATTCGCGGAAACTGGACTGGCTTTTCGTACCAACTGCTCGAGTTGTGAGTGAACTGAATTGCCGGGACCTTGGGAAAGTGTAGGAGAGCGGTCATCAACTCCATGTGTTGCTGACCATGAATGAGATCAGGGGCGACATTAAGATTGTTTAGATCATCCACAACGGGAATGTTTGCCGCTTCCAGTTCGCGCGCAACCTCTCCCAGGATTGTGCTGTAGGCAATTGGGCTGTGACCACGCTTCAGAAGCTCAGTCGCAGCGTCGCGCACGTAAAGCTCGGAGCCGGCTCGGCCAGCAAGCGTGTTGTTAGTGATAAGAACTCTTAACCCGCTCATGAGGCAGCCGCTTCAAATGGATTCAGCATTAATACAGACCAACTCGTCGTTAACCCCAATCACATAATCAGTAAGTTTCGACGTGACGCCAGACGGCTTTTACAAGTGGCAGAAAGTGCTCGGTATAACGAATCGTCTTCTGATAATGACCGGCGCCAACCATCTTCTCGCCGTATAGTTCGTAGAACGGAATTTCGTCTGGTGCAAGTTTCTCGGCTGCCGGCGCGATGACCGGGCGGAGACACTCCGTTCGGAAACGATCCAATTCCAATCCGTCAAAAACATCTTTGACTTGCTTTCTGATCTCGGGATAGGCAGGCAAGGCGGCCAGAACTTTTGCGCTCAGCTCTTTGTCGACATCGCCGACTAACTGCGGCCCGGCAAGCCGGCTTAAACCTTGGAACGGCTCTCCTCCAAGCGCGGCTTCCACATCAACCGCAAGTTTGGAATTGTACCCTCGTGCGGCTGCAATTTTTCGCGCGAAGGCGTCATCATCGAGCTGAACCCAAACCGCCCGGTTGCGAAGCGGTGCCGGGCATTCATCAGGCGGGCCCACCACCGCAAACTCGAAGTTAGCTATCTCTCGTTTGCGCCTCCTGCTGACCATTTCCACTGCCGCGTTCGTAAGCAAACGGCAGGCATCGTGCGTCGGGCTATAGCCCTCGTCTGAGTCGCCGACTACGTATTCGATTTTGTGACAGCTGAATTCCTCTGCCAACTCTTCTGCCAGCGCGATGAAGCTGGGAAAGTCTCGCTCGAGAAAAGCGTCATAGACATCGATGTCGCTGAAGCGGCCGTAAATTGATCCGGGCTGAGCACCGACGTCTGACAATACATTCGTTGTTGAATTAATCCCTGGTTCCCCCGCGCGACCCGAGCCGTCTGTGAGCACAAAAACGCGTGGACGCGCTGTTTGCAGCCAGCCATGAACACACAGCTCGTGGCTTGGGTGGGCAATCACCAATGCCGCTCCAGAAGAGCTATTACTGCCGTTCTCCATTATGATTCGTTGGTCTCGGATTTCTATGCGGAGGTTCTGCCTGGGCGTGACTGGTAAGTCGCCGCTTGCTGAATCGCCAACTCCCGACGCTCTTCTATTTCTCGCCGCTTCCTTTCCTCGCGCTTCTCCTTCATCAGTACGAAGCCGACTGCGACGAAGATAAAATAAAACACCAATAGCT
>JBGPNE010000537.1:0-3007 GCA_041487335.1 Pyrinomonadaceae bacterium | reverse complement strand
TCAGAAGCCGCCACGGCCGCGACCGTAACGCCGACGCCATTCGAGTTGGATGAGGTAACGGTCACTAAACTTCAGGACGGCATGAAGTCAGGCAAGTTTACTTCCCGCTCGATTACCGAAAAGTATCTGGCGCGAATCACAGAGATTGATAAGCGAACCGTAAACTCCGTCATCGAGATCAATCCCGACGCGTTGGCAATTGCCGAAGCGCTCGATCGCGAGCGCAAAGAGAAAGGACCACGTGGGCCACTGCACGGCATTCCCGTCCTTATTAAAGACAATATCGATACCGCTGATCGCATGATGACCACGGCCGGCTCGCTCGCGTTGTTGGGATCGACGCCGGCGCAGGATTCAACCGTGGCGAAGAAACTGCGAGAAGCCGGCGCGGTGATTCTCGGCAAAACAAACTTGAGTGAGTGGGCCAACTTTAGATCGTCGCATTCGTCAAGCGGCTGGAGCGGCCGCGGCAGACAAACGAAGAATCCGTACGTGCTCGATCGAAATCCCTGCGGTTCCAGTTCGGGGTCGGGCGCAGCGGCATCAGCAAATCTTTGCGCCATCGCCGTTGGCACTGAAACAGATGGCTCCGTCGTCTGTCCTTCTTCCGCGAATGCATTGGTGGGAATCAAACCGACGGTCGGACTGATCAGCCGTGCGGGAATCATTCCGATCGCGCACAGCCAGGACACGGCTGGCCCCATGTGCCGCACGGTGACCGACGCAGTGATCCTGTTGGGCGCGCTGACGGGCGTCGATCCGCGCGACAGCGCCACCAACGCCAGCCAGGGAAGGGCGTTGACCGACTACACGAAGTTTCTCGATCCGAATGGCTTGAAAGGCGCGCGGCTGGGCATCGTGCGAAAATCGTTTGGCTTCAACGACGCGGTCGACAAGTTGATGAACGAATTGATCGCTGAGATCAAAAAGCTCGGCGCAGTGATTGTCGATCCGGCGGACATTCCGACGGCCGGCAAATTCGACGATTCCGAATTGGAAGTTTTGCTCTATGAATTCAAAGCCGATCTGAATGCCTATCTCGCCGGTCTGGGACCAAAGGCGCCGGTGCATTCGTTGAAAGAGATCATCGAATTCAACGAAAAGAATCGCGACAAAGAGATGCCCTACTTTGGCCAAGACCTTTTCACGAAAGCTGAAGCCAAAGGCCCGCTCACAGACAAAGCCTACTTGAAAGCCCTCAAGAAGGATCAGGAGATGTCACGCGAGAAAGGAATCGATTTCGTCTTGCGTCAGAACAAGCTCGATGCGTTGATTGCTCCGACCGGCGGACCCGCCTGGCCCACTGACTGGATCAACGGCGATCATTTCACCGGTGGTTATTCGACCGCGTCCGCCGTTGCGGGCTATCCACACATCACCGTGCCGGCGGGCTACGTGCATGGACTGCCCTTTGGCATCTCGTTCTTCGCTTCAGCGTATAGCGAACCGACATTGATCAAGTTGGCATACGCTTTTGAGCAAGCAACAAAAGTGCGCCGGGCGCCAGGATTTTTGCCAACTGCCAATTTAAGTGAGATGAGTTAGCAATTTTGAAGAAGCCATCGCTCGGGTCTTCGGCTATCCTAAGTACTGATGACATTTGGATGCCGTTCTTCAGCGGATTCCCAGAAGCTATGGTGTCGCGTCTGTTCTCAGTGCCTTAGGGACGGAATATTTATCCTAAATCCGGCGTGAAGAATGATGACTTCACTCCGTTAGTTTTTCGATCTGATGCAAAGCATACTTCCAAGCAGTCTCGCGCGGACCGCTCGTCGGCATGGTCAGCCGCGGGCGGTTGCCAGTTCGCAGCAGTTGCGCAGGCATCAGGAAGATCTGGTTGCGCAAGGTGGCGAGCGTCGCGCTTTGAAACTCCGCGGGCAGACAAAGCCGCTTGAACCAGTTGACCAGATTGTAAGCCAGCAGCAAGAGATGAAAATAAGTCTCGTTGGCCAGGAAGTGATGCGTCGGAATCTTGCCCAAGGGATAACTGCCTTTGAGTTCGCGAATGATCCGTTCCACACCCGCTCGGCCGTTGTAGAAGCGCCACAGATTCAATGGTTGCAGCGTCAGATTGGTGACAAACACTTGATAAAAATACTGGCCCAACTTGAAGAGAGTCAGTTGGTCGCTCGTCTCTTCCGTTTGTGGTCGTCGCACCACTACAAAGCGGTAACGCTTTTTCAATCCGAATGGCTGGTAGAAGAACTGAGCGGTGGAAACATTTCCCCCATGCTGGCGGTAGCGCAAGCCGGAAAGCCGTTGCTTGACGGACTGAGTCAGCTTGGCGGCAATCACAAAGCGCGCCTTTCTTTGCTCCAGCCAGGCGATGGTCTTGTGGTCGTAGAAACCCTTGTCGGCGCGGATGATAACGTATCTGACCCCAGCGGGAAGCTTGGCAAAACAAGCTGCGAGGAGCGGACGAACGCCGGCGCCAGTATAAACATGTCCGGGACGCAACTCCCCGTGCCAGAAGTCCTTCGTTTGTCCTTCGAAGCAGAGCAGCGGGTGATACGATCTTCGTCCGGGCTTGAACGGATTGTAGCCAAGATCGGCGGCTTCTTGTCTCCCGTAGACGACCAGCGCCGTGGAGTCCAAGTCGAAAATCAACCGCCTGGGCCGGCGCGGCCTGACACTCATCTTGGCCAGGAAGCGATCGTGGAGCTTGCGCAATCTGGGCAAGGCTTGTGGAGCCATGCGCAAGAGAAAGCGTCTCAGGGTCGTGGCATTGGGATAGTGCGGCAGTCCACTCAAGTACTGAAACACACCGTTGGCCTGCAACAGATGCGTAGTCTCGATCCGTTCGAGACCGAGGATCATCGGATAGATGATGGCCAGCAACAGTTCGCCGACGCTGTAGCGGTTGTTTCGTTGGACCAAACGAACATCCATGGCAACCGCTTTCTTGAAACCAATTCGAGTCAAGAAACGATGGAGCAGATAAATGCCTCCGTAATGCGTGAGGCTTCTGTTGCCGAACGTGATCGCGAGTTTTCGTGGCCCTTTTGGC
>JBGPNE010000536.1:0-3011 GCA_041487335.1 Pyrinomonadaceae bacterium | reverse complement strand
GAAGGGGCCGATTCTGGAGTTGGAGTAGACTCAGACCGCGGCATAGCGGGCGGTTCTGGCGCAGGGATCGCGCGAGCTGAAGATTCGACGGTAGACACTGCTGTTGCTTCGGGTGAAGCCGACGGCGTCGGAGTTTCAGCGGCAGTAGGTTTAGGGGTGGCAGGCTCGGGCGAAGTATTCGGAGTCAGTGCCTCCGCTACTGCTGGCGAGCGGGAAGTCAAACTCGCTGTTGCTGGCGCCGCGCCGATCCTATCGTCAAGACCCTGGAGCGAGCCATTGATTTTCCGATAAAGTTGCTCGATCACAGCGTGGCGCGCCGCATCGGGTTCGCCTGAGTTATAGCTCTTGATGTAATAGCTTAGTGCCTCGTCCTTGCTTCCGGCTTGATCCAGGGCCGCACCGAGGTGCCACAAAGTAGTGCGCCATGAAGGCGTTCCTTCCGGAAGTATGTTAGCTGCGCGCTTCAAGTGCTCGACTGCCTCGGCAGATTTGTCCTGATTGAAACGCGCCCAACCGGAAAGATCTTCGATGCGCCCGCGGAGGATGTTGGATAACACGTTGCGCGGGGCTGCGGGAATATCCGGGATGCCGCCCGATGAGATGGCTCGAGCGCGAATCTCACGAAGTTCATCGGCCTGCACAGCTACCGTTACCGACGGAATATTGAGCGCTGCATCGACATCATTTTTGGCAGCTTCCGCAAGCTCGTATGCGGTCTGAAGACCAATGCCCTTTCTAAGTAGGCGGCTGGCAACATAAAGCTTGCGATAAGCGCGCATGTCGTCATCACCTGACGCAAATTCCTGCGCCGCAGCAACCGCCGTTGCTTCGTCAACCTTGTCATTGTCGCTTTGTTGATTGGTGGCAACAGCAAATGCCAGAAGTGCCTTCAGTGTTTTCGAGTTGTTCATACTCTCTGCGGCGGTAAACTGGAAAATACTCGCCCGGCGTTCGGAAGCGAGCAACTCGATAAAACTCGAAGCATGAGCGAGAACACGTCCCGCAAGCTGAGCTTGGATTTGTCCGTCTCTCAAGCTGAAAGACTGCATCAATACCTCAGCGGCTTCATCGTAGAGAGCTAGCGAGGAAAGCACATTTGCCAGTTCGTAATCGAGCGTCGGAAACTTTCCATATTGCCGCGCAAAGCGAATGGCGCGTTCGGCATCAAGTGACCTCTTTTGGCCAATCAATGCCCGAGCCAAAGCAATTTGCGACCATGTATAGCGCGGCTCGATCTCGACAGCCTTGCTCGCCAGCTCCAGCGCTCGTTCAGTATCGTTGTGTGCCGCAAACCAATAGGCGGCTCCCGTGAGCAAAGCGAGATTGCGCGGATCGTCCTGGAGCGCTGCAGCGAGTTCCTTGTTTCCTTCGTCGGTTCGTCCCAGATCCAGAAGCGAAAGAACCAAACCCGCCCGCGCTGCTTTGTCTGTCGGGTCGGCGGTGAGTTGTTCGCGATAAAGAGCCAGCGCCTCTTCAGCTTTACCCGCGGCCCGATTCAGGTCGGCAAGACTGCGTCGCGTGCCTTTCGAGTTTGCATCCAGCTCAAGTGCTCGCTTGTATTCGGAAGCGGCCTCGTCTAGACGCAGTGAGATATGCAGCCCAAGGCCCAGGGCATGATGCGCCTCAGCCATATCGGGCGCGAGACTCACCGCCTGTCCGGCAATTCGCGCAGCCTCGTCGCCCTGCTCGATACCCAAATAGAACCCGGCGATAGCCAGCAGGCGCTTGGGATCGCGTCCGAATTTTACTTCGATATTCTGCGCAGCCTTGAATGCGGCGGCCCGCTCGCCACGCAAATAGAGATTCAATGGAATTTGCGCGATCACGCCCGAGAACAACTTCTCCGACGTGTCTGCCGGGGCTAGGTCAATTGCCAGCATCAATTGCTCGATCCCGCTCGCGCCGTCGCCACTCTTTAACCTCTGATCGCCAAGGGCCGCGTGCGCGCTGACGAGCAACTCGAGCGCGCGCGACCTTGCTTTCGAATTCGGACGTGTGTCGAGAAACTCCTTCAGCTTGTCTACGCGTTGGTCGGCTGGAAGAGTGAGCGTAAGTTCTACTTCCTCAGCTTCGGCTTCGTCGTCTGCTGGCGTGGTGGCTCTCTTCGAAGCGATAGTTCTTGTGGAGGTTGCAATCGCATCGCGACGCTTCGATATCCTGGTCGGCGTCGTTACTACAGGTCCTGCTTCATCTGTCGATTTGGCCGTAGCTGAGTCTACCCGCGCCGGATTTTCAACAGCCGGTACTGCAAGGGTCTTATCGATCTCCTCCAGGCTAAATCCAATCTTCTCTGACAGCTTACTCACAAAATATTGAACCCCGTCGCTGATGCCTTCGCCAAACTGGCCCGCTCCGACGAGCGTACGCATCCGTTGACTCATTTCGCCCAGGATGCCTTCAGGCAATTCTCTCTGCACCGATTTGCTAAACTGTATGAACATTGTCTTCTCGTTGGTAGACACAACGAGCAGCAGGCTTTTCTTTATGCTGTTGCCGGCGCCAACATTCCAATCGCGCGCAAGCTGACGTGAGAAACTGAAGATGTCCTGGCGGCCTGTGGTCTCTACCGTGGCGAGGTCGAACTCGATTCCGCTTCTTTGCTTGACGTTTTCGAGAATGCTTTCTAAACGCTGCTTCGTCTTCTCCTCGACTACTCCCGCAAAGTCGTTCACGTGACCACTTCGCGAAGGCAATCGCAGCTCGGTCTGTGCGAAAGGATGCGCGACCATAGAAAATAGAACAGCAACTATGACTGTGATGAGCAACACCAGCTTGAGACTGCGAAGACGGAGTGGTTTCATTCTATAACTCTTAGTAACTCTTAGGATTGATATCTTAAGTGTGCAAGGGAAGGATGCGTTCAGCCTTCAGACAGGCATCACCGTCCTTCCTGCTGTAATGGGAGACGATTCGCACGCCATGATAACATCGCACCGCTTTTGGCGGCGAATAGGCCGCCTGATGGGTAGTGGTGCAGTTTGGTTAGAAACAGGTGAAGCACTCAACTGCAT
>JBGPNE010000535.1:0-3019 GCA_041487335.1 Pyrinomonadaceae bacterium | reverse complement strand
TGCAGTCAACCTGCCTGCTCGGGAAGATCTCGCCCGCCTGAAGAAGGGCGCGGTGGTGATAGGATTCCTCCGGCCTTTGGATGAACCCGCGGCGCTCGCACCAGCTCTGACTCAAGGTCTCACGACATTCGCAGTTGAATTGATCCCACGAATCACGCGCGCCCAGGCAATGGATGCACTCTCGTCCATGGCTACGGTTGTGGGCTACAAAGCCGTTCTGATTGGCGCTTCACAAATTCCCAGAATGTTTCCCTTGTTGATGACGGCCGCAGGCACGGTTCCCCCAGCACGTGTGCTCGTCCTGGGCGCCGGCGTTGCCGGCCTGCAGGCAATTGCCACGGCGCGTCGCCTGGGAGCCGTTGTCGAAGCGTACGATGTGCGCGCGGCTGCGGGTGAGCAGGTGCGATCGCTTGGCGCCATCTTTCTGGATGTTGATCTCGGTGGAATCAAGACAGAGGACGCGGGTGGTTATGCCGTCGAGCTTTCGGAGGAAGCGATGGATCGCGGCCGCGCGCTCATCGCGGAACATGCGAAGACTGCCGACGTTGTAATCACAACCGCACAGGTTCCCGGTCGGCGTGCACCCCTACTGGTAACTGAAGCAGCAGTGAAGGGCATGAAGCGTGGTTCGGTCATCATCGATTTGGCGGGTGCAACCGGTGGAAATTGTGCGGTTACTAAGCCGGATGAGATCGTCGAGCGAGATGGAGTAACGATAATGGCGCCGCTGAACCTTGCGGCTACTGTGCCAGTTCACGCGAGCCAGCTTTATTCACGAAACATAACAGCATTCTTGAATCTCCTGATCAAGGATGGCGAGTTGAGGATCGATATGGCGGATGATGTCGTTGGGCCATCATGCGTCACGCATCAGGGGCAGGTCGTAAACGAGCGCGTGGCGGCAATGCTGAAGGTTACTCCTGCCAGATAGTTGGAGTGGAAGTTTGAACTAGAGGAACGAAAAATGTCGGCGGAAACCCTAATCTCAGCTCTTTACGTTTTTGCTCTGGCGGCATTTCTTGGCTACCAGGTGATCTCGCGCGTGCCGCCTCTGCTGCACACCCCCCTCATGTCTGCGACCAATGCCATTTCCGGTATCTCGCTGGTTGGCTCAATCGTAACCGCGGGCGCGCACTATAACACCGTAAGCACGATACTTGGCTTCACTGCCGTGGTGTGCTCGACAACCAACGTTGTGGGTGGATTCGTGATCACCGATCGCATGTTGAGAATGTTTAAGCGGAAACCGGCCGCTCTTAAACCCAAAGAGATCGGGCAGTTGCCAGACGGAACGGGGAAGTGATCCAGAGCAAGCCAGCAAACCACCAGAGACTCTAGAGCCGTGCGCACCTACTTCATCGAGTTAAGTTATCTTCTAGCTTCCATACTATTCATTCTGGGGCTCAAGGGTCTGAGCCATCCTGAGACTGCAAAGCGCGGAATGCATCTCGCTGAATTCGGCATGCTGATGGCGATCATCGGCACGCTGATGCATCAGGAGATCATCGGCTACACGTGGATCATCACGGGCCTTGCTGTGGGCTCGCTTGTCGGTCTCGCGATGGGCGTGTGGGTGCCGATGACTGCAATGCCCCAGCGGACCGCGCTGTCGCATGCATTTGGCGCTTTCGCGGCCGCGCTCGTCGGAGTCTCAGAGTTTTACCGGCACGGCGGACATCTCGAAACCATCACCATGAGCGCGCTTGGTTTTGAAGTGATGCTTGGCGCTCTCACGACGACGGGAAGCCTGCTGGCATTTGCCAAGCTGCAAGGTCTCGTTCGTGGCACACCGGTAACTTACAGAGGGCAGAACATCTTCAACATGACGCTACTCGCTGTAACGATTGGCATATTCATCTATCTGATCGTCGTCCCGGGCTCGATGCCACTCTTTTTCACAATGGTCGGCCTGGCATTGGTATTCGGCCTTTTGCTGGTGATGCCCATCGGCTCCGCGGACATGCCAGTCGTCATGTCGCTCTTGAATTCATACGCCGGACTCGCCTCCGCGGCAACAGGATTCTTGCTTTCAAACAATGTGCTAATCATCGCCGGCACGCTCGATGGGTTCTCCGGGTTCATTCTTTCGATTCTGATGTGTCGCGCGATGAATCGGTCGATGACCAACGTTCTCTTCGGCGCCTTCGGTAGCGCAGCCACTGTAGAGGCTGGCAATGGACATCAGGGCGTGATGCGCGAGGTCAGTATGGATGACATTGCAGTGCAATTGGCATACGCAAAGCTGGTCGTGTTTGTCCCGGGCTATGGTATGGCGACGGCGCAGGCTCAATATGCCGTGCGGGAGTTGGCCAACACGCTGGAAAAGAGGGGCGTGACCGTCAAATATGGAATTCATCCTGTTGCCGGTCGCATGCCTGGTCACATGAACGTGCTTCTGGCCGAGGCCAATGTTCCTTATTCGTCGCTCTATGAATTGGAGCAGATCAATCCTGAATTTCCCTCAACCGATGTTGCCGTCGTGATTGGCGCAAACGACGTGGTCAATCCTGACGCGCGGGATAATCCAAACAGCCCGATCGCGGGCATGCCGATTCTTGAAGTCGACCGAGCTAAATCGGTGGTGGTGTTGAAACGCGGTCAGGGCAAAGGCTTCTCAGGGCTGGAAAACCCACTCTTTTTCAAAGACGTCACAGGCATGCTTTATGGTGACGCCAAAGATACTCTGACCAGGCTGGTGCAAGCCGTCCAGCAAGCTTAAAGGACCACTGGAGAACGCATGCGAAAACTCATAGCGGCACTGGTCCTGACGAGCGTCCTCGTCCTTCCGTTTCCGGCCCTAAACGCGCAGCGCAAGACCGCTAAAGCTACCAAAGCCGCTCCGGTTTCAGTCGCTTCGCAAAGGGGCGCGGATGAAATTACAGCGCTCCAGTTAAAGAGTTACTTGTACTTCATTGCTTCAGACGAGATGGAGGGTCGCGACACACCTTCGCGCGGACTCGACACGACCGCAAAGTTTCTCGCGATGAACTTATCACGCTGGGGATTCAAGCCGACGGGC
>JBGPNE010000534.1:0-3022 GCA_041487335.1 Pyrinomonadaceae bacterium | reverse complement strand
CTCGCTTTTCCCGTCGCCTTCTATCACCATAGCTGGAGCATCTGGTTAAGCTTCGATCATCTCGTTGAGACGTTGCCGAAACCTCCGGGGACCGCGGGCGTCCCGCCCGCACAGCGTCCTTAACACACTTCTCAAAGATGAAAGAGGCACTTGCGGACGTTGGTGCGGGCGGGACGCCCGCGGTTCCAGGGTGATCACGGCGCCAGGCGTTTGATAATCCAGGCGCCATCCGCTTGCCGTTCATAAAGCAAACGATCGTGAAGCCGGCCTGGTCGTCCTTTCCAGAATTCAATGCGCTCAGGTTTCAAACGATAGCCACCCCAATGTTCCGGGCGCTCAACTTCTCGATCGCGATACTCTTCTTCCAGTTCCGCCAGCCGTTGCTCCAATACATCACGGTTCGGGATCACTTCGCTTTGTGGCGACGCGAGCGCGCCAACCTGGCTGTCGCGTGGACGCGATCGAAAATACTCGTCGGACTCGGCCGCTGAAGTGCGCGTCACCTTTCCCTCGATTCGCACCTGGCGCTCCAGTTGCGGCCAATAGAAAACCAGCGCCGCGAACGGATTTGTGTCGAGTTCGCGAGCCTTGCTGCTGCGATAGTTTGTGTAGAAGACAAACCCTCGGTCGTCCACTTGCTTCAGCAGCACCAATCTTGCCGAGGGCTTGCCGTCCGTCGTTGCTGTGGCCAGCGTCATCGCTTCCGGTAACGGCGAGACTTTAGCGCGCGCCTCGTCAAACCATTGCTGAAACTGTTTGAATGGATCTGGGTCGGCGGTCTTTTCGTCCAATCCCTGGCCGGCACCGCTGTCTTTGCTCTCGTCCATATTAGGATTTGGAAGATACAGGGTTTGAGGATTTGATTCAACGCGCGAGTAAACGGCGGTCACAGAACCGGGAGCGGCAGCGACGGGGTAGCAACGCGGATGCCCCCGAGAAAACCACCGAAACGTCTAATCTGCCGAATCTCTATACCATACGGGGAACGAGGCGCTGACTACTTCAACGTAACTACCTTGGAATCAGCGTCCATCATGTTGTTACTTCGACGGCATAAGGGTTGCCATCCTCTTTCCAGTGAAAGGGAGAATGAACAACATGAAGAATTTGAAAACACAGATTGGCGGCGCTATTTTGACGCTCGCTTTTATTTTCGGCATATCTGCCGCGGCTGGCGTCACGGCCCAGGCGCAGTATCGAAATGACCGTAACGCTCAACACCGAGATCGAGATCGTGACCGTGATAATGACAACAACCAGGCTCAGAACCGGGATTGGCGGCGAGATAGGAACCGGAATCGGGACCGTCGTTACGATCGCGATGATCGTAATAACAGAACCAATGGTAACTACGGCCGCAATGGTGGCTACGGCAACAATGGTGGCTACGGCAACAATGGCGTCTATGGCAACAATGGTGGCTATGGCAACAATGGTGGCTATGGCAACAATGGTGCTCGAAACCAGGGTTACCAGTACGGCTTGCAAACCGGCGCCAGTGATGCGCAACGTGGGCAGAGCTTTAGCCCGCAGCGATCACACTACTACCAGCAAGCTTCTTCGCAGGCCTTTCGTAATGGCTTCGTGCAGGGCTATAACGAAGGCTATCGACAGTACTCCGGCTATGGAAACGGGAATTACGGACGAGGCAACACCCGCAGTCGCTCCGGCAGCATTCTCGGCGACATCTTTGGCCGACCTTGAATCAGCTACAAACACAATAAGGTTTAACTGATCTGAAATGCCGCGACTGCACATCGCGGCATTTTCTTTGTGCGCCACCGAGCTCTGACTCCTGATCTGCCCACCGCCTAGCGCTATCCTAGACCATTTCACGTCACATCCATGCGCCCTTTTGGACGAATCGTGATCGCTGGCGCAGCGGAAGCAAGTAATCTACAATGGTCGCGCTTCGAAAAAAGCCTGGACAAGGATTCCCCCAAAATCACATCTTGGCAATTGACGCGCGCACAAGAATTGGCCGCTATGAAATCTGCTCCCAACTCGGCGCGGGTGGAATGGGTGAGGTCTACCTGGCCCACGACACCAAGCTCGACCGCAAAGTCGCTTTGAAGATTCTGCCGGGCAATCTCGGAGGCCACGACCGCGTGCGTCGCTTTGTGCAGGAAGCGCGGGCTGTTTCCGCGCTGAATCATCCAAACATTCTCACGATCTACGAAATTGACGAGATAGATTCAGCGCAATTCATCGCCACCGAGTTCATTGAGGGCGAGACGCTGCGAGCGCGAATGAGGATTGTGCCGCTTAGACCCCCAGAGGCGATCGATGTCGGTATTCAAGTCGCCTCAGCTCTTTGCGCCGCTCACGGCGTCGGCATTGTCCATCGCGACATCAAACCCGACAACATCATGCTTCGCCGCGATGGCATTGTGAAAGTTCTGGACTTTGGCATAGCCAAGCTCGCCGCCCCCCGACCGGCAGCTCTCGCCGCCGGGGAAGCGCCCACGCTGGCTCTGGTGAATACTGAAGCAGGTATGATCCTTGGAACTGCGCACTATATGTCACCCGAACAGGCCAGAGGCCTTGATGTAGATGAACGGACGGACATTTGGAGTCTGGGCTGTGTGCTCTACGAAATGGTTGCCGGCCGTCAACCATTTTTGGGTGGAACAGCTCTGGATGTACTGACCGCGATCCTCAACCGTGAACCAGACTCACTCGTACGTCTTACGCCGGAACGACCGGACGAGTTGGAGCGTATTGTCTACCGCGCGTTGCGCAAGGACCGGGAGGAACGCTATCAGACGGTCAAGGACTTGCTAGTCGACCTCAAAGACCTGAAGAGCGAGCTGGACTTGCAGACAAGAAGGATTTCCTCTCCAAAGAAAAGTGCCGAGTCGCCACAGGATGTTACAGACTTAGCTTCTTTGTCTGTTCCCGAAAAGTCGATCGCTGTTCTCTACTTTGAAAACATGAACTCGGGAGGCGACGGCGACTACTTCTGTGCCGGCATCACCGAGGACATCATTACGGACCTCTCAAAGATTAAGGAACTGAAGGT
>JBGPNE010000533.1:0-3025 GCA_041487335.1 Pyrinomonadaceae bacterium | reverse complement strand
GGAAATTTAATAGAGAGCGTGCGTCCTTCTATGCCAAAAGGGCCCACCAGTCAAGAGCGACGCGGCAGCGACGCGGCTGCAAATCATGGAAGCTGGGATAAATCCGCTGGCAGGATCAGAGCTGATATGGGTCGGCCGTGGCTCGTGCTCTGATGCAAGCTACAATGAGTACATCACAGCATGGGCAACATTTTGTTCGCGGGGTCCCCAGCGCGGCAGCCGCGCTGGGGTGCTGTTCAACCCCCGCTCGACGCGCCTCATGCTCTGAACAGTAGAACTATGGCTTTGGCCTCTCTGCGGATGCTGCTGGCTTCGCTACCGCAGGAGACGCCTTCGCCGCAGCCGGTGCAGTCGTTGCGCCCGCTGGTTTTTGCACTGGTGTCCCGATCGACGCCACGAGCTTCCATTGCCCACTACGGCGGGCGAAGGTATCGATCCAACGATACTCTCCACTGATGTCGACAGTCTTACCATCGGGAGTCTTGGCCTTACCGCCTTTAATGATGTTTCGGCCGCTTGCAAACGCAGCGTTATTGTCGAGCACAGTCACTTTCAAATCGCTGATTTCCCAGGAATCGGCGGAAAGAGCACCAGTCTCCATGTCTCTCACGTCTTCGGCCTTACTGCCCAACGAGCCGTCAGGATAGATAATGACCACATCGTCGGCTTCGACGCGTCGTACCGCTTCGGCGTCTTTCTCTTTTAAAACTCTGGGCCAATCATTCTCGATTCGCATCAACTCTTTCTCAATGGCCGCGGTATCAACAGTCTCTTTTCCAGAGTTGGTATTCGGCGCGGCAGCGGTTGAGTTAGCGCGATTCGTATCTGCCCCACGCTGACATCCCATTTGACTAAGAGTAAACAACGCAGCCGCGGATAGTGCCGCGAAAAATGCAAGTCGTTTCATTGAACCGGCTCCTTTGCTGACTAATTGGATAAGGCGTTTCCGAAAAGCAAGTTGCTTCTATGTCAAAACGCAATGCGAGTCAATAGTTGACCGCGGACGCCCGTAGTTTCCTTGAATCAAATTTCGCCGGTCACGCAGGTAAGAGCGTTCCACGCTAGGCTAACTGCTTAAGGCCCATTGACATCGCCAAGCCCTGGGGATATTGTCGCCAAACTTGGACCTGATGCGAGGCCGTGCCGGCAGCCAGCCGGTGGTTTTTTGGGTGGCACTTTCGGCCTTCTCCAAAACCCTCCGCTAGTGCGGGCTGGCCCGCAGTTTTCTTCGAAGGGAGAAATCCGATGATTTGTTTATTGCTTACACCCGCAGTTCAATCACGCAGGCTGATGCTCATTCTTGCAATCACGCTGCTTATTTCCTTGATCATTTCTGCCAGCGCTCAAGGACAACGGAGAGGCGGAGCGCCGGCTGGAGCTGACGAGGCCGGGCCGGCGTTCCAGGAATATCGTGGCGTGCAACTGGGAATGACTGCTGATGAGGTGCGCAAGAAACTCGGCAGTCCCAAGGACAAGAGCGACGAACAGGACTTCTTCGTCTTTAATGAGACGGAGACGGCTCAGATCCTCTATGACAAACTGCACAAAGTGATTACCATCTCCGCCGACTTCATGACCAGTGGCAATGGCGTACCCACGGCGAAACAGGTCCTCGGTGCTGATCTTGAAGCCAAGCCCGATGGCTCAATCTATAAGATGGTGCGTTATCCAAAGGCAGGTTGCTGGCTCTCTTACAACCGGACAGCCGGCAGCTCTCCTTTGACTACCGTAACGATCCAGAAGATCGAGCAATAGGGCTGCGCCGGATTTAATCCGGCTTATGATACGCCGCTTCCCCTGACTGAATTTTCCTTCCCTCTGCATTCTGGTCCTGACTGGGCACTCCTGTTTCAGCGGCCAGTTTCTTTAAGAATCGCTCGTATCGCTAGACGGCGCGATCACCCGGGTCGTATGCTTGTCTTGTATGCGAGCTTTTGCCGGATCGGTTTCGCTTAACAATTCCCACGACACAACCCACTCTGACAGTCTTTCTCGCAATATCAGGGAAAAAGCACGTTCGGAAGGCTTCGAGAAAATAGGAATTGTGCCGGCCGAAGCGCTCGCTGATGACCGCGAGAAGCTATTTGAATGGCTGGCCCGTGGCTACCACGGCGAGATGGAGTGGATGGCCCGCGACACGGACAAGCGCACGGATCCCCGTAAACTCTTTCCCGACGTTTGTTCCGTCGTCGTCGTCGCGCTCAACTACTACACAGCACATAAGCACGCCGAGGATCGAGCGACTGGCAAAGTATCGCGTTATGCCTGGGGAGATGATTATCATGAAGTCGTCGGTTCCAAACTGCGGTCGCTCCTCTCATGGATTAAGGACCAGGTTCCAGGCGCGGAAGGAAAAATCTGCGTCGACATTCAGCCGATGATGGACAAGGCCTGGGCTGTGCGCGCGGGTCTTGGGTGGATCGGAAAACATTCAAATCTGATCACACAGGAACTTGGTTCGTGGGTTTTCATCGGTGAACTCTTGTTGAACCTTGAGCTTGATTACGACACCAAAGAGGTTGAAGACCACTGCGGCAGTTGTACGCTCTGCATCGATGCCTGTCCAACCTCGGCAATCACCGAGCCTTACGTAGTTGATTCAAACAAGTGCATCTCTTACGCGACTATTGAGCTGCGCGCGACAGAGATCTCGAATCAGGTAGCGGCAAATCTTGAAGGCTGGTTCTACGGCTGCGACATCTGCCAGGACGTCTGCCCCTGGAATCGCTTCGAACAACCCTCAAACGAGAAGCGCTTCGAGCCGCGACCAGGCAATGTCAATGCGAAACTGGCGGACATTCTCGATCTGATACCTGACACATACGCCGAGCGCTTTCGCGGCAGCACCATGAAACGCGC
Source organism: Pyrinomonadaceae bacterium (assembly GCA_041487335.1). Lineage (GTDB taxonomy): Bacteria > Acidobacteriota > Blastocatellia > Pyrinomonadales > Pyrinomonadaceae > PSRF01. The sequence goes on along the minus strand of JBGPNE010000533.1, from coordinate 166 downwards.
GAAGCTCTCTGGTCTGCAGCGCAACGCACGGGCGTTGCTGAAAGCCCGGAGCACCGGAGGCGCGGCAGAGTGATAGCCTCGGGCGTGAGCCCGGGGACTGGAGTTTGGACATTTGCAGTGACTCAAGCCGGACCCATTTGATCCAAACATTCGGCGCTAGCAGTTT
>JBGPNE010000532.1:0-3028 GCA_041487335.1 Pyrinomonadaceae bacterium | reverse complement strand
GAGTGGATCTTGATGCGTCAGCACCCGCTGCACGGACAGCAGATCCTGCGCGGCATAGAATTTTTGGAAGGAGCAGCGCGCGTGGTGGCGCAGCATCACGAGAAGTGGGATGGTTCGGGCTACCCGCTGGGATTGCGGGAAGACGAAATCGATTTGTGCGCGCGCATCTTCGCGGTGGCTGATGCTTTCGACGCAATCACGAGCGACCGTGTGTACCGGCGTGGGAAGTCGTATGAAGCCGCTGCGCAAGAATTAGACGACTGGACAGGAAGACAGTTTGACTCGAACGTTGTCGCAGCCTTTCATCGCGTTCCAAAAAGCGATTGGGAGGAACTCCACCAACGGTCTCTGATGACAAAACCAGAAGAATTCGAAGTAAACCACGTGGTCCAAGTGCTCGAATCCCAACTTGAGGCCCTGGTCAGCTAAGCAGCCTTCTCAAATTAGCTTGCTCCAAGCAAGTCTTTCTCACTCATCCCTCTGCGAAGGCACGACGTATCCACGTCTTGATCGCAAAGATAATCCAACCCTTCGCGCAGCCACTTCGATACGCCGATACTCCCCCTGGTTAGAAGATGCCAGCGGTCGTTTGGGACGATAGGTAATTACGTAAACCGCCCCTATCTCTCGGGCTACGTCTCTTGCCTGGGCGATCATTTGCTCCCGGGATTTCGGCAGGAAGATCCGCCCTCCCGTTTCTTCCGCAAGCGTCGTCAGAACTTGTTGACTCTTCTTCACCTCGGCTTCGTAGGCTTTTCGCTGACGCCGCATGGCGGGATCGAACCTTATCGTCACGCCATACGAGGGACTGCGAGTTGTTCCAGGCGGCAGCGTCGGATCGGTGCGGGTGATTGGATCCGATGCGGGTGAAGTCTGTCCGGCAGAAATTGAATCCTGATGACCTTCGCTCTTCTGCCGCACGAATTCCGTATAGCTGATGATGTGAACTGTCGCTCCCGTGGCAGCCAACCGTTTGATAGCCGTCGCTCGGTCGATCTTGCCACCAGGTGTGTCCACCCCGTCGGTTATGAAGACTATGTGACGGCTTCCTTCGGGCCTCGCTTTCAACTGTTGCGCGGCGGCAGCAACCGCATCTGAGAAACGCGCGCGTTTGCCCGTGGAGAGTCTTGTCTTGAGCGTTTTCAAGCTCCCTTGCCTGTCTCGCGTCCAGGGTTGAATCAATTCCACGGAATTGTTGAATTGCATGACGGCAATCCAGGTGCCTGCTTGCAGTTGGTTCAAAAGTTCGATCGCCACCTCGCGCGTCAAGTTCGTTCGCTTTGAATTCCCGCCTAGCCCACTTAGTTCGCCGCCCGTGTCGAGCACCAACAATAGGTTCGCCGGAATATGGCGCACGCTTCTAATCTGTTGAGCAACTCCGTCCTCGAGCACGAGTATATCGTCCAGCTCAAGGCTGGGATCGTAATGGCCATACTGATCGAGAGCTATCACGGGCAAACGCACTTCCTCCGTAAAAACTCTTACCGGCTCCTGCTCCTCGTTTTGTGGTGTAGGCGAAGGAGATGGCTGCTGCGACTTCTGCTGGGCTGGTACCCAACTGACTATTCCCAGAATCAGACTAATTAGAGCGATCAGTTTGATTTGTTGGTGTGACAAAGTGGCCGCCTGCTCAAAAAGAATTGGAAATCGGGAAGTTTGATGCAGAGTAGGCCGCCCGCGCGTTGCCTGCACCCCACGCGGGCTGCCCTCGTCCACCCCAGCGGCGCTGCGCCGCTGGGGACCCCGGGCGTGGGGACCCCGCCCTCTTTTTAGAAGCTTGCTTTTCGGGCCTGTGCCTGGACGGCGGTAATCGCTACTGCATCGACAATGTCTTCCGCCTTGCAGCCGCGCGACAGATCGTTGGCCGGCCTGTCCAGTCCTTGAAGAATTGGCCCGATGGCAGTCGCGTGTGCCAGTCTTTCGGTGAGCTTGTAAGCAATGTTGCCAGACTGGAGGTCAGGAAAAATTAGAACGTTTGCCCGGCCGCCGATCGCTGAACCTGGGGCTTTCGATTCCGCCACAGAAGGCAGAAGCGCGGCATCAACCTGTAACTCGCCATCAATCTCCAATTCCGGCGCTCTTGCCTTTGCAGTCTTCGTGGCCTCGATAATCTTGTCAACCAAATGATGCTTCGCGCTGCCCTTGGTGGAAAATGAAAGCATGGCAACGCGCGGCTCAGTGCTCAAGAGTGCGCGGCAAGAATCAGCCGAGGTGATCGCAATCTCGGCTAGCTCGGCTGAAGTTGGCTCAATGACCACACCACAATCAGCAAAGATCAGCGCGCCATTATGGCCGAAGCTGCCATCGTGCAAAGCCATCAGGAAGAAGCTTGACACTAGCTTGAATCCAGGTCGTACGCCGATGCAATGAAGTGCAGCGCGCACGGTGTGAGAGGTTGTGTTGGTTGCCCCGGCCACCGAACCGTCCGCTTTCCCGAGTCGGACCATTAGGTTTCCGTAGTAGAGCGGATCAGAGAGCATGGTTCGAGCTTCATCGGCCATCAAGCCCTTAGCGCGGCGCAACTCGTGAAAAAGCGAAGCCATCTTCTCGAAGTCCGCCGCCCGCCGGTGGTCAATAACTTCCACGCCGCTGAGATCGGCCCGTTCGCGCTCTGCCGTTTCGCGAATCGTCTCTTCATCTCCGAGCAACGTGATTCGCGCAACGTGGGTGCGGGCGCAATTAGCAGCCGCGACCACGGTGCGCCGGTCGTTGCCTTCGGGCAGGACAATATGTTGAGGTTTAGCGGCCGCGCGCTGTCGAATTCGTTCCAGGATTTCCATAGGACAAAAACTGAAGGGAAGCAATTTATAAGAGAATGTGGAGTCTAACTAACTCGCAAGGAGAGAACAAGTTGGTACTGATGCAGTTTCGTGAAACCAGCGGCACAGAATTGGACTTCCACTCAACTACAGAACCGAGGAGCGGTAGCGACCGGGTCTGTGTCGCGCGACCGCTCGACCGCAAAATGAACAGGGATTTTACATCACTTGAGTGAGACGCTACCAGACCCGGTCGAACCGCTCCTCGG
>JBGPNE010000531.1:0-3044 GCA_041487335.1 Pyrinomonadaceae bacterium | reverse complement strand
GATGCGGCAGACAAGGTTACTAGCGCCTCATTGGTAGAGGCTGCAGCTGAAGAAGAAACGGAAGAAACACCAGCGAGCTAAGAGCAAGAGCAGGGTTCCAAAAGAACTTCTACTAGGCTGCTGAAAAACAAACACGATCCCGGGAAACCACACGAAGCAGCACGAAATGGACACCTTAATTCGAGTCATTTTGTGTGATTTGGTGGATCGCTTTTCTGCTCCTACTTGATGTTCACCACTTTTTCTGCAACCTGCTAGGGAAAAATCATGGGAAGATTTGGCTTGAAAGAGTTTGCCTGAGAAACGCTACTGGATTGATTTCTTAAATCGTTGGTGGTTTCTTAATCTTCTGCAGATCTCTTCATAACTACTGCTGCCAACCTTCCCCTTCAGCCCACACCTCGCCATCCTCGAAGACCTCTTTCTTCCAAATGGGCACAGTGCGTTTCAATTCACGGATGGCCCATTCGCAGGCTTCAAAGGCGGCGCGGCGGTGTGGCGCGCTGACGGCTATCACGACACTCGTATCACCGATTTCCAGTCGTCCCGTGCGATGAACGATACCGATGTGCGCGATGTCGAAACGCTTGTGTGCTTCACGTCCCAGGCGCCGCATCTCGCTCAAGGCCATTGGCGCGTAAGCTTCATAAATCAGATGCAGCGTTCTCCGACCTTTGGTCCACTCGCGTGCATAGCCATCGAGTGTCACTGTTGCCCCACATTGAGGTAAGACAACGCTCCGGGAAATAGCACCAACATTTAAAGGTTCTGTCGTTAACTCGAAGAAATCATCGCACGAATTCTCGCCAGTTAAATCGCGATTTCGTCGCCACTCCGCATCCTGGCGTTTGGCAGCAACTGCAACCGCGTTCTCCGTTGCCCCTCCGTCTCCGCGTCCCTCCCTCTCCGTGTCTTCGCCGGAACCACCACTTACCGGCGGCAACACCGCCAGCTCGTCTCCTTCGCGGACCTCGCTATCCGCTGGCGCATACTCCTGGTTCACCGCAAAAAGCAGCGATCGGCCGAAGCGACGAAGATCAGGATAAGTTGAAAGCACTTTTTCAAAGGCCATAGTTGCGTTTGCCGGACTGCTCAAGGTGAGGTACCTCTCACTTTGCCCGACAACATCACGGGCGGCGCCGAAGAACAGGACGCGCACGTTTATTTGCTCATTCTGCTTCTGATCGTCTTCTGCCGCGCCGTTCATTCTATTTCAATCTTCCTACCGCTATGTCCGTTGCGTTTCGCAAGCTCGTGAACGCGGGCACGCTCTTCGTAGCTTGATACCGCGCGTGCGAGCATGTCGCGCAGTCGCCTCAGTCTCTCACGAGTCGAACGGAGTTCCAGCAGCTCTTGCTTTATTTCCGTCTCGATCTCCATGGCTGCGGCGACCAGGAATGAAAGGCGCTGAGGCTCCGTGTCGGAAATATCAGGGAGGCTCGCTCGCTCATCGTTGATGATTCTCACCGCCCGCGCAATGCGGGTGAAGGTTTCGGCAACCTCACGCGAACTCTCACTGAGCAGCTCATCTGCCTCCTCTTCGTCTTCAAAAAAGCTGACCTGGGCAACCAGATAAGGGTCACCGCGCTCGACGTATTCTTCGACGCGATATCTTATCAGGCCGACCGTGAGAATGTTTGCACGCCCATCAGGTAGAGCTTGTGTCTCGGTGACTTCAGCCACACAACCGACGTGACCCGCTGGCGGAATATCTTTTTCTGAGCTGCTGGAGTCGAAGTATGAGACGCCGAAAAAATTATTGCTGACGCGAATATCAGTCAGCATCTGGCGGTATCGTGCCTCAAAGATATGCAACGGCAGCGGCACGCCAGGAAACAAGACGACGGCAAGCGGAAAGAGTGGCAACTCGCGCACTCCCCGCACTCTGTCCATTGCTTCAGTCATCAATAAGGGTCGGCGCCAAACAGCCTGCCTGACGCGTGATGCGCAGGTGAAACCAAAATCAGCGTGAACTACTTTGTTATGATCATTATCGCAGACGGATGAACGGAAGTCAGTAGCGGGCCCGGGCGGGTACTGGTGCAGTTTGGCGCGACGGGCGGCGGAGTCACTCCGTCGACGACCAGTATTCTGGGCTTCATTATGTAAGAATCACCTGGGAGGTTCAGTTCCCAGGAAATCAATCCCCGCCGCTTCCTCGGGAACATCAACAGTGGCCACCGTTTTCAATGTCGTGAGATCGATCACCTCGACAGTTCCGGGTTCGGAACCTATGCCTTCGACCGATACGAATGCATAACGATCATCCGGCGAAACCACGACGCCGTGCAAAACTTTTCGCCGCGTGGGGATCCTGGCTAGCTCGCGGCCACTCTTTATGTCAAATATAGAGACTGACTGGTCTCGCTTGTTTGTTGACAGCAGTCGTGCGCCATCTTTGGTGACGGTGAGATTATAAACTCCGGGACGCGCGGGAATTCTTCGCCTGACGTTCCATTTTGCGGTATCGATTTCAACAATCTCACTCGACTTGTTGCAGGCGACAAATATGGAAGAGCCGTCGACGGACGGCTGCGCCCATGTTGGCGAGCAGGAGAGGTCGCCGGGTTTGGGTGGCTCCATCCCGTGGCCGCCCATGTCGAGATGTTTCATGCCGCTCATGCCAGCCATCTCTGCGGGTTTTGCCTTGGGTGCAACTGGCGGCCCATTCATGCCCAGCTCCTTTCCTTTCGTCAAAAGGAAATGGCGCGAGACCTTCAGTGTGTGGGTGTCAATCTCGACCAGCATGTCATCCATCATGCACGCTGAGTAATGCTTTGTCCCCTGTGGGTTTAGCCGGGAGCCATGCGGCATCGCACAAGTCTGGATGCGCGCAAGTTCAAGCATCGGCTCTGTGGCGACCACTGACACTGATGATGGAACCATATCACCGTGTAAGTTGAAGTTGACTACAAATAGAAGACTGCCGTCGGCGGAGATGTCCATTGTGGCCGGGAACAGACCGAGAGTGGTTTGACCAACTACGCGATCATCCTGCACTGAATACTTCCACACAGATCCGAACGGCCGGCCGTGTGCAAGTG
>JBGPNE010000530.1:0-3054 GCA_041487335.1 Pyrinomonadaceae bacterium | reverse complement strand
TTTCTCCTCGATGGCTGCTGCCCCGATCGCGAAACCGCTGAGGCCATCACGCGCGCTGGATTCTCTAAAGTGAATATCGAATCCTTCCGCGCACCCTTACCGATCGTCAGCCCGCACATCGCAGGACTGGCAATCAAGTGAAGATTAAATGGTACTGGCCGACGCTCAATAGGGCATTAGCTCTTTCCAGTTTTTCACGACATCGGAACCGCCGGGGTACATTCCCCAGTACGCGCTTAGTTTGCTTTCAACTCTGTCGGTTCCTTTCCACTTGGCAATTAGTTGTCGCGCCTGGTCCCGCTGGTTGTTCTTAACCAACGCGTAAGCGGTAACAGCATCAACTTGAAGTCTCACTTGCTGATACTCATCAGGCAGCGCCTCCTCAAACTTCCGAGATGCTTCCCCGAGTTTCTCGAAGTCGCCACTTTGCGCAGCGGCCAACTGCAAGAGGAAAAGGTCAAAGGTCGTGCGATTAAGCGCGAACGACTTCTCCGCAAAAGAAATGCTCTTCTGATAATCATGATGACCCAGCGCAGCAATCGCTTTCACTTGATAGGCAACTACGTAGCCGTGCTGGTTCAGCCCCAGCTTGTTGTCGAGCACATAATCCGCCGCCGACTCTGCCTCGTCGAATCTTCCCAACTTACCGGCGGCATTTCCAAGATTGAGCCTTGCATTTACATCTGCTGGGGCTACTTTCAGATGCTCCTTAAAGCATTCAATCGCTGCCCGGTACCTCTTCTTCGCGAAGAATAACGTCTGGCCCACAAAGTTGATGTAAGTGTCAGACTGAGTCGAAAATAGTTGGGTGAGTAATTCTGATTGTTTCTTAAGATCTTCAGGCGGCGCACTGTCGAGAATCAGATAGATCCTGGCGACCAGAATCTTGTTTGGCGTGAGTGTGCCGTCTTGCGCTGCGCGATCAATTAATCGCCGCGCCTCGTCTAAAATCTTCTCCGGGGATGCGGCGTTCTTGAATTCGGGGTCGCGCATATACTCAGGCGTATCACGCATCACATTCGCCTTTTCCATTAGTGAATGGAAGGCGTAGGAAACCGAGTTGTGTTCAATACTGTCCATTCCGAGCCGGCCCGCTGGAACCCTCAGCGTCATCCTCTCATCACCTCGCCACACTACAACCTCGACGCTGACTTCCCCCGATTTTTCGTAAGCGTCCCGCGCAGCGAAGTAACTTGCATCGTCCACAATCTCAAGTTCGCCATACTTCGAGATCACGTCATTCGGCTGCAACCCTGCCTTTTGTGCGAGACTATTTTCATACACCTTCACAACGCGAATGCCCCTGGCCGGTTTGCTTTCAGTTGCCTTTTGGAAGCCCAGGACCCGTCGTTGGTAGCCAGATGCCGATGCGAAGATCGTCGTGCACGCCAATACCAGCAGGCCAAGTATCAGTATGGGTTTGAAGTGAGAGACTCTGGCTGAAATAAACATATGCTGCCTCGAGGTTGGTGGCCAAAGATCGATGCGAGCGGGAACCGGATATACCCACGTGGAAAGCGAGCCCGTGAGCTTCCTACGCCGAGATTGAACCCTGAGGTTGACTCGCTGTGCGTTCGCTCAGTTCGCAATTAGATGCTCTGCTCCGGACATTGTCAACAACGAGCTGTCGGGACGCCGCCGATTTCCAACTACCGTGTCTAAGCAATCAATCTCGAATCAGGACTCGGCTGGAAATCAGTGCAAAAGAGCACCGCTAATCACAGATACGACAACCACCAATCGCGTCGTCGCTGCTTGACACCCGCGAACCACTTGCACAATGGGTAAAGCAAAAGCACGCCGGCGATCCAACTCAGGTAAACGACGACGAGACTAAAACCGTTGCCCTTCGGCGGATTTGTAAACCAGTCAACGGGCGTCTGGAACAACCACCGCACAGGCTTACCGAAAACAACATGAAGCAAGACGGAGATGGTATGCGACGTGATCCATTGCAGGATGTAGAAGAACAGAGGAACACGTCCGAAAGTTACGAAGAAGTTTCGCAGCATCGAGCCGATTGAGCGAGAGACAGTTCCCACGATGTTCCGGGCCGGTTCAAAGAAAGCGAGCGCCACGATCGCAGGACCGAGCGTCATCAAAACGTAATCGAGTGACGGAGGGTACTTCGTCGTGTTTATGAATGACAGTATCGTGAACACGATGTTCTTCTGACGTGACCACTGCGCCGGCTCGCCGTATTTGTCCACCGCTCTGATTAGAATAAACAGCGACGTTGCTATCCCGCCGATAATCAACAGCCAACGTCTACGGAACATGGCATCTTTTGTATAGAGCGCCCCAAATGCGTACCCAACGGCCATGACTCCGATCCAAGGAATTAAAGGATACAGAACGAAAAAGAGCGGACTCGGAAACCGTGGTCCGATCGGGAATAAACCCGGCTGGTGAAGCAGCATCCACAACTTCGCGCCCCAACCGGGAACCGGACTCTGCGGTCCTCGCCAAGGCGTGGCCGGATAACGATCCAGCAAATTGTGAAGCGCGATCATCGCCAAGCCGAAGCCGGCAATGACCTTCAACGGAAGATGAATCAGGGCCGCGAGGACGATCATTGAAAAGCCGATCACGAATATCACCTGCACGAACGCCAGGAACCGCAGATCCAGATTGAAAAAGGCGACGAGCCTGACCACGGTGAATTCCAGCACAATGAGCCACAGGCCGCGCGTAACCAGAAAATGAGAAAGCTCGCGTTTGTTTTTGCCGCGCGCACCTTGCAGGCATGCTCCCGTGCCCGCGAGAAAAACAAACACCGGCGCGCAAAAGTGCGTAATCCAACGCGTCAGGAAAAGCACCGTGTTTGTCTGAGTAAGGTCAAGGGGATCGAACTGCAACGCGCCGTAGTGCACAAAGTCGCGCGTGTGATCGAGCATCATGATCACCATCACAATGCCGCGCAACAGATCTATCGAGTCGATTCGGGCGCGCGGCGGCTTGATCGGCTCTTGCTGCCCACCAGGTGATACCGGCGGAATAAATTCCGGAGTGGTTGTCTGCGGAGAAATGCTGCCTGCCATTCACAACTCCTCG
>JBGPNE010000529.1:0-3059 GCA_041487335.1 Pyrinomonadaceae bacterium | reverse complement strand
TGTCCTAATAGATTTTGAGTTTGAAATTGAAGCGGCCGACGCCGGTCGGTTTGTAGTATTGCTCGGTCCGTCCGGCTGCGGCAAAAGCACGATCCTCACGCTTCTTTCGGGCTTGGCGCTGCCGGACAAGGGTGAGGTTTTCATCAATGGCAAGCCTGTCCTTGGACCAGCGGACGACTCCGCCTGCGTGCCTCAAGCTTACACCTGTTTCCCCTGGTTGACCGTTGTAAAGAATGTGGAATTCGGGCTAACCCTTCAAGGCAGGAATAAGAAAGAGCGCAGAGAGATAGCGATGGAATATCTCCGAAAGGTTGGTCTCGAAGATCGTTGGAACGCTTACCCGAAGCAGTTATCAGGGGGCATGCAACAGCGCGTCGCCATCGCCCGCACGCTGGCCATTAAACCGCCCGTAGTACTCATGGACGAACCGTTCGGCGCATTGGACGCGCAGACCCGCTCCGAAATGCAGCAGATGCTCTTGAAACTATGGGACGAAGAGAAGAACACTATCATCTTCGTTACACATGACATCACGGAGGCCCTCCTGCTCGGTGATCGCGTAATCGTATTTCCCTCTCGTCCTATCACAGGTGGCTCGTTTCATGACGAAAGGGATTTGGACAGTCTTTTTACTCATCACCGCCCACCAGATCTGCCTCGGAAAAAGGAATTTGCGGATCTCGCCGAAGAACTTCGGCAAGTACTGAGGAACAAGATTCTTGAGCGCAGGCATGAGACAGTCAACGTCAGGGAAACACGAAGCACAAACCCTGAAGAAGCATAGAATCTTCGCTTAGTCAGTCTAGCGATGTTTAGTTAAAAGTTGGGGCTCGTCCGGCCCGACTCGAATTACTAAGCGCTGAGCGTTTGTTTAAGGCGTGGGAACGCGACCGATGGATTCCGCCAATTGAGGAGAACGTCAATCGCGATGAAGGCCAGAATAATCGATCAGACTGTAAAGGTAACCAGCGAACCGGATTTCAATTCACCCACTATCGCGGAATTGGCAGCCGGCAGCGAGATCGAAATCGGTGGCGTCCGTAAGAATCTGGGAAAGGAGTGGGTCGCGGTCATGCTGCCCACGGGACAGAAAGGCTATCTGCCTGGCGACGTGCGAATCTATCATATCAAACCCGCGACGCTGCTCGACAAGAACGTAAATCTTTATACCGGCCCCTCTGCCCAATCTCCAGTGAAGACGATTTACAACAAGAACGCAAAGTTGTATTTGACAGACGTCGTCGAGCAGGATAACCAGAAATGGGTAAAGGTCCGTGACGATTCAGGGAATGAAGGTTTCATTGGTGCGCAAACTCGTATCAAACTAATTCCTGAAGTAACTAAAGGTGTTGGTCAGAAGATGATGTTGTATGGGGCGTTGTGGTGCATTGGCGGTACTGTCGTGACCGTCGGCAGTTACTCTCTTGCCTCTTCCTCTTCTTCCGGTGGCAGCTACTTCATCGCTTGGGGCGCTGTCCTCTTCGGCGCTATCCAGTTTCTGAAAGGTCTTTACAAGTTTCTCACCGCGCCTGTTTGAGAACGAGTCACTGCGCGGTCAGTCCGCCGTCGACTACGACCAAAGAGCCCGTCATATACGAAGATTCATCAGAAGCCAGAAAGAGAATGACGTTGGCAATTTCCGCTGGCTCACCCAGGCGCTTCATCAAGGTCTTTTCTTCTGTGATCTGCCTTTCCTTCTCAGGGTCGGCGGCACTGGCAATGATGCGATCGAGCAGCGGCGTATTGATCGGACCGGGGCAGACGCAGTTTATCCGAATATTATCGACGGCATGATCGATGGCCATCGCTTTGGTCAACTGGATAACGCCGCCCTTCGTAGCACAGTAGGCGGCAATCTCGGATCCTCCGACCACACCCAGCTCTGAAGCAACGTTCACAATTACCCCGCCGCCGGTCTGCCGCATCTGAATCACCGCCGCCTTCGAACACAGAAAAACGCCCTTAAGATTCACGCTCATCAAGCGATCCCATTCTTCTTCGGTAGTCTCCGTTACTTTTCTTGCTAGTTCTATTCCCGCGTTGTTAACCAACACGTCGATGCGGCCGTACCTGGCGACGGTCTGTTCGATCAATTCGTGAACTGCACTCTCACTACTAACATCCGTTTGCACAAACAATGCGTCGCCGCCATTTACGTTCAAAACATCGAGTTCCTGGCGCGCATCTCTCACGTCGGCGGCAATCACTTTGGCCCCTTCAGCGCAAAAGCGAAGCGCCGTCGCAAAACCGATTCCCGATTTTGCGCCCGTGATAACTGCAACCTTGTCTTCTAATCTCACCGCGCGTCAGTTCTTTGGCGTCACTCCGAGATTCTGAAAAAGGAACGCGTCAAGATCCGTCGTTTGCTCGATTGATTTCGTGGTGCTGCTCGCGCCGTGACCTGACCGCGTGTCGATGCGAATCAAAATTGGGTTGTCACCCGCCTGCGCGGCCTGCAGCGTGGCGGCATATTTGAAATTGTGTGCCGGCACGACCCGATCATCATGATCCGCTGTAGTGATCAGCGTCGCCGGGTACTTCACTCCTGCTTTGACGTTGTGTATCGGCGAATAAGCGTAAAGCGCCTTGAACTCCGCTTCGTTGTCGCTCGAGCCGTAGTCGGCGATCCAGTTCCAGCCGATGGTGAATTTGTGAAACCGGAGCATGTCCATCACGCCGGCTTGCTCGATCACTACCTTGAACAGGTCGGGGCGTTGGTTGGCCACTGCGCCCACCAGGAGCCCGCCGTTTGAAGCGCCGTGGATCGCGAGCCGGTTTGGCGAAGTGTACTTGTTTGCGATCAGATACTCCGCGGCCGCAATGAAATCGTCAAAGACGTTCTGTTTTTTCAATTTGGTCCCGGCCTCGTGCCACTTCTCGCCATATTCGCCACCGCCGCGCATGGTCGCCGACGCGTAAACAAATCCCTGCTCGAGCAAGGCCAGTCGAAGAGAGTTAAATGATGGCGACGTGGTGATGTTAAAGCCACCGTACCCGTAGAGCACCGTCGGGTTATTCCCGTCCAGCTTCAGGCCTTTCTTGTGCACGAGGAACATCGG
>JBGPNE010000528.1:0-3062 GCA_041487335.1 Pyrinomonadaceae bacterium | reverse complement strand
TGACATGAATAACTGGAGTCAGCTCGAAGGGAATTTGCGCGATGGCGTCAGGCGGCAACTTGAGAACCAGGTTGTGACCCAGGAAAAAGAGAAACGTCGCAAGACCAATTCCCGAAAACATCGTCACAAAGCCCTTGGTCAAGTGGTTCTCGCGCCGCTGCGCAGCCGTCTTTTCTTTCCTGGTGTGCCGCGCCCACTCGCGAAACTCCTCTCTGCCCCTGGCGCGAACCCATTCGCGCTGATCCCCGGAACTACGCGCCATCTCTACCTTCATCTTGTCGAGCGCGCGCGAAACGTCTTCCGTTACCTGCGCGATCTTGATGTTACTGAAAATGTCTTTCAGTTTTGCGGGGATGCCGTCGCTTCTGGCGATCGCTTCGCTGAGGGTGACGGCCTTGCCAATCACTTTGAGATTAGCGCCACAGGACCGGCAATACTTCAGGTCCGGAGTTGATTCAGTGGCGCATTGGGGACAAAACATGACCGTTCACCGCTTCGTTTAGCATTATCCGGTTGTTTTCGTGATGAGCAAAGCAATTCCAACTACGCTCGACGCGCGCGAGTTGTTCACAAAAAAAGTGGCCACGACCGCGTGCGTAATTGCTTGCTGACGGTAGTCGTGCCGGATAACGCCGTTGCCGCCGATAGCTAATGGTCGAAGAAAGTTTGGTCGGCCGTCGGCCGGCACGGTCGTGCTAGTTCGGTTCGCTTTAGCTCTGCTTTCAATCTCTCGACGAGGTCTGCTTTGCCCGCTTCTGAGGCTTTGGTAATCATCCGTTTCAGCCAAGCCGCGGCTTCGTCACAGCGGCCGAGTTCGGCGAGCGCCAGGGCCACGACCACGCCGTGGTTCACCAAGCCAGTTTCCTTGTAGACGAGTTGCGCCAGCTCGAGCGCCCGAGCGCCATTTCGCAAATCGTACTGTGGTGACGCCGCGAGCAGATAGGCTAGCATCAACGCCGTCCGCCACTTTTGTGGGTAGTGTGCGTGGCCCTTTTCAAGACTGTCAAGCGCTTGTTTGTATTGCGTTTCTTGCAGGAGAAGTCTCACCTGTTCCAGGAGCGCTTCTTCGTTATCGGGTTCGGCTTCGACCACTCGCGAGAACTCTACCAGCGACTCTTTCAGACTTCCGGATTTCATCAAGTCCCGAGCCAGCAGGAATCGGGCACTGAGATCGTTCGGATCGACGCTCAGGACGGATCGCAGATGAAGGATTGCTGGAGCCTGCTTGTTTTCATTCGCCAACAGAATGGCCAGATTGTAATGAGCGTTGGTGTTCTTGGGATCGATACGAACAGCCTCTTCAAATTGCTCAGCGGCGCCCTTTAGATCTCCGGTCTCGATAAGGACTGCTCCCAAGTTGACGTGGGCAGGTATGCTGTCACGATTTGTGGCAATGGCCTTGCGAAACTCATCGGCAGCTTCTGCGTATCGCTTCGCTTCCAGCGCCAGCTTGCCGCGAACCAGATACACCCGCTCTCCCTTGATCAAATCCTGCAATGCATCGACGAGGGGATCTGACACTCGCACGCCGACCGTACCCTGTTGCGCCAGATGGGCCGTCGCTTTCTCCGTATCACCCACACCCCGATAGGCCATGGCCAGGGAATAATGGATCCGATTTGCGCCGGGAATCAGGGCGAGCGCTTTTTCAAAATAGTTGACCGCTTCCGCGTAGCTTCGTTGCGACAGAGCGATCTGTCCCAGCCCGTACAGTGCCGCCGCACTGCTGTCATCGATCCTCAGCGCTGCTTTAAAATTTTCTTTCGCGTCTTCCAGCCGGTTTAGTTGCAAATAGATGTTGCCCAGATTCACCGGCACGGCTACATAATTAGGGAGCAAGGTGCGCGCGATTTCGTAGCGGCGAATGGCCTCGTCGACTAGATCCTGCTGCTGGTCCAGCTTGCCGAGTAGATAGACCCAGCGGAAGTCTTTCGGCGTCAGGCGACTGGCATTGAGATAACATTCCCGTGCCGGAGAGATGAGCGAATACGCCTGATAGACCTGTCCCGTCGTGCCGTAAGCCTCGCTGAGCTTTGCATCCGTTGTCCGCGGATCCCTTGCCGATGCAGTCAGCACGTTTTGGGCCGCTACCAGTTGATCGCGAACATCTGCTTCCAGCTTTGAAAGGTCTGGCCAATGCAATGGCACCAGGTTCGATTTTGGTGGCGGCAGAACGCTGTCATCCGGTGCGGTTCGCTGCGGGCCAGCCTCAGCCACCAACGCAAAGATAATCACGAGCGCCAGACAAAACCCCATCTGCTGAAAGGCTCGGACACTGCTTTTCTCAACCACGCGGGTCATTTCTTCGGCGGTGCTGTGCCTTGCCTCCACGTACTGTATTGATCAACCGGCGGGTCTTTCCATTCTGCGATGCTGCCATCCGGCCAGTGAACGCGCACAGCCTCAACGCGCGTCGCACTGCCTAGTCCTGCAAGCACGCGCGGGTCGTTCGCCGAAAGATAGCTGCCGTCAGTTCTGGCTCGCCGCCGCAGAGTCTTGTCCTTCGATATGACAATCTCGACCTGCGTCCCCAGCATGTCCCGGCCACTTTCCCTGCCTATCAATCGCAGTCCCAACCAATGGTTTCGACTGCCAACTTGATTCAGCAGTAACCTGGCCGGCCCGTTGTTGTTGGTGATGAGGACGTCCGTGTCGCCGTCGTTATCGATATCACCGAAGGCGGCGCCGCGGCTGACTTCGAGAAGTTGAAACGCCTCGCCTGCTTGATCGGATACCTCGACGAACTTGCCCTTACCGTCATTGTGAAAAAGCTGGTTCGGTTGACCGAGCGGGAAAGGATCTTTTTTCGTGATCAACTCCGGCAACAACTGAACCGCCCCATTCGCGACCAGCAGATCAAGCCAACCATCGTTGTCATAATCGAAGAACGAAGTGCCAAAGCCGGTGAAGCGATGCCCGGGCATTCCCAGACCCGCCTCGCGCGTGCGGTCCTCAAACAATCCTTTGCCGAGATTCGTGTAGAGCGTATTGGTCTCGTCCATCAAGTGAGACACAAAGATGTCGTTGGTGCCGTTGCCGTCAAAGTCTCCGGCATCGACGCC
>JBGPNE010000527.1:0-3064 GCA_041487335.1 Pyrinomonadaceae bacterium | reverse complement strand
GTGCTGTGGGACATTGGACGAATCGCCGTGCGTGATGTCCCCCGTCCCCTGGTCTCGCCCCGCGATGTGTTGGTGCGCGTGTCGGCAGTGGGGCTTTGCGGCACGGACGCACACATCTTCGCGGGCCATGCCAACTACAACACGGATGGCCGCGGGCTGCCCATTCCGCTCGCTGTCGAGCCGCAAATACTTGGTCACGAAATTAGCGGTTGTATCGAGAACCTGGGAAGCGAGGTTGTTGAGTTACAGGTTGGTGATCGCGTTGTCCTGGACCAGGGACTGAACTGCGTCAGCCTGCGCCGGAATGAGCTTTGCGAATACTGCCGCACTGGAGATTCGCATCAGTGCGAATTCTACCGCGAGCACGGCATCACAGGATTGCCCGGGGGCCTCGCTGAGTTTATTGCGCTGCCTGCCGTCAACGCTGTGCGCATCAATTCCAGACTTGAATGCGCGGAAGCGGCACTAGCCGAGCCCCTGGGTTGCATCATCCATTCCTCTGAAGCCGTGGCACGGGCGCGCACTCGTTACGCGATCAACGCTGATTCCGAAGACCGTCTTGTACGGGCAGTACTAATCTGCGGTGCGGGACCGGCGGGCTTGCTATTTACGCAGTACCTGCGAACCGTGCTTGGCTATGACGGCCTACTGCTGGTGAGCGATCCGAACAAACTTAAACAGAAAATGGCAAAGAGCTTCGGCGCCGATAAAACCTTAGATCCCGGGGAATGTGACATTGTTGAAGTGGTGAGACAACGTACAGGCGGAAAGGGCGTCCAGTATCTGATCGAAGCTTCAGGCTGCGGCCAGGTTATGGCTTTGATTCCCGGACTGATTTGCAAGCAGGCGACGGTGCTGCTCTACGGACACGGTCATGCGGGGATTGACCTGAGCGTCTTGAACAACGTGATGTTTAAAGAGCCTGTGCTCGTTACTACAGTTGGTGCTTCCGGTGGGTTCGAGCGCGACGGACGACCCTCTGTTTACGCTCGAGCGCTGGGTTTGATCGAGCAGAGACAAATAGCTGTGACCCCACTGATCACACATCGTTACACTTCGCTGGAATTGCTGCAGAATGCTCTGGCGCATGACATTCACGCGGCGGATTACGTCAAAGGAGTAGTGGTGTTTTAACGATTGCCGATTCTCGATTGCCAATTGCCGAATCAAACAGGAGGGAGTGATAGATGGAAATCGTGACTTTCGTGAACCAGAAGGGCAGCGCAGACGAGCGAGGCCAGCGCGTCGGAGCCTTACTGAGTGGTGAATACATTCTTGATTTCGCGCGCGCCCTGGCTGACACACAGGCCGGAATATACGCTAGTTCTCCAGCTAACCCTCTGGCGTGGTTCGACCTTGATGATGTGTGGTTGAAACAAGCTCGAAGAGCTTACGACGAAGTTTCAGCAAAGAGCGAAGGCCTCGAAGGTGCGCGGGGAAAAGGGTTACTAGTGGAGTGCTCGCGCGTGCGCTTACTCGCCCCCGTTCCACGACCCGGCAAGTTAATCTGCATTGGACTTAATTACCGCGATCACGCTGCAGAAAGCAAGATGAAGATTCCCGAAAGGCCGGTGGTTTTTTCAAAATTTACAACGTCGGTTGTAGCGCCCGGTGAGCCGGTTATGTTACCCGCAACGAGTCAGCAGGTTGATTACGAGGCGGAGCTTGCAGTCGTAATCGGACGCCGCACCAAGAGCGTAAGTTCCCGTCGGGCGCTCGAATACGTCCTTGGCTATACCGTCTTCAACGACGTGAGCGCGCGCGATTTTCAATTCGCAGACGGTCAATGGCAACGGGGAAAATCGTGCGATACTTTTGCGCCAATGGGACCAGCAATCGTCACCACGGACGATGTTTCCGACCCGCACAAACTCTCGATCAAGCTGCACCTCAACGGCAAGACGATGCAGAACTCAAACACTGATCAACTAATTTTCGGCGTGCCGGAGTTAATCGCCTTTCTTTCTGAAACGATCACTCTTGAACCCGGAGACGTGATCGCCACCGGCACGCCCGCAGGCGTTGGCTTTGCGCGGAAGCCCCCGGTGTTTCTGAAAGATGGCGATGTCATGGAAGTCGAGATTGAAAAACTGGGCAAACTCACTAACCCGGTGATTGCCGCCCGGGAAAGTATCAGTGAGTTCGCTCATTCATAGGTCCAGGGGAGGAATACCATGCGAAAAATCATCACGCTGCTGATTGTGCTGAGTGTGAGTACGGCTGTCAGTTGTTCGCGGCGTGGACTACAAGACGCAGGCGGAAAGAAGAAGCTGACCATCGCCGTCATCCCCAAAGGCACGACGCATGAGTTTTGGAAAAGCATTCATGCCGGAAGCATTAAGGCTGCGCGCGAACTTTCAGCCCAGGGAACTGAAGTCGAAGTGATCTGGAAAGGCCCATTACGCGAGGATGATCGCGAGCAACAGATTCAAGTCGTTGAGGGTTTCACTTCACAGGGGATTGATGGCATTGTCCTCGCTCCGCTCGACAACCGGGCGTTGGTTCGTCCAGTTGAGGAGGCGAAAGGCGCCGGACTGCCGACGCTCATAATTGACTCCGCCCTTGAATCTGACTCGATCATCAGCTTCGTGGCCACAGACAATCGCAAAGGTGGTACGTTGGCTGCGGACCGCATGGGCCAACTCCTGGGCGGCAAGGGGAAGGTCCTGCTGTTGCGCTATCAAGAGGGGTCGGCAAGTACGCAAGATCGCGAGGATGGCTTTATCGAGCAGCTCAAAAAGAACTATCCCGGCATACAACTGATTTCATCCGACCAGCATGCCGGCGCTACGCGCGACACGGCCAAGCGCGCTTCCGAGAATCTCCTCAATCGCTTCGGAGATGATATACAAGGCATCTTCACTCCCAACGAATCCTCGACTGCCGGCATGCTGCTCGCACTGCAAGATATCGGCAAGGCAGGCAAAGTCACTTTCGTCGGTTTTGACGCCAGCCAGACCTTTATCGATGCCATGCATGCAAATCAGTTGCACGGCATCGTGGTACAGAACCCCTTTAAAATGGGTTACCTCGGCGTGCGCACCATGGTGGAAAATCTGCTGGG
>JBGPNE010000526.1:0-3079 GCA_041487335.1 Pyrinomonadaceae bacterium | reverse complement strand
TTCTTCTCGAACCGACGTTCGCCACGCAGCGTGATGACGTTGTTCTCAACTGAGAGCTCGAAGTCTTCACGGTTCATTCCTGGAAGCTCTGCCTCGAGGACTATGTGGTCTTTGTTCTCGTAGATGTCGACACTGGGGTTCCAGGCGCCCCGGCCGATACCTTCCCCGCCAAAACCCGGCGTCAGATTCGCAGAAAACAGGCGGTTCACCTCTTCTTGCAGCGTGCGCAAGTCACGGAAAGGGTCATAACGAACGATACTCATTTGAATTCTCCTTCCTTAATTCAGTACTGTACCGCTCAAGCCAAAAACCGATATCAGAGCCTGAGCGTGGTGTAATAATAAAGGTTGAGTGTCGCTCTGTCAAGTCTACGATCGTGTTCCTCAGTTAGGAGAAATGTGACAAATGTAGTCCTTTTTAAATGCCAGGTGCTGGACAGGCTGGCCCGATGTTGTGCAGCGCTCAATTAATGCCAAAGAAACGCTTTACGGCGGAAAGAATGCCAGCGGATTCATCCCCTCCGCCGTGCGAGGTATCCACCCTGGAGGCGAGGCCCTGGCGACGCTCTGCAATGATATGGCTCAAAGATTCTACCAGGTCGGGATTTGTGTCAAAGACTCTTTTCATCGCCTCATGTCCAATCTCGAGTACCTCCGTCTCTTCGACAGCGACGACATTCGCAGTTCTGGGCTCGCCCGTAAACAGAGCCATCTCCCCAAAGAATTCTCCCTCATTCAGGGTAGCAACGGTGCGCGGTTTTCCATTTTCGCTGACCTGCACGCTCACGCGCCCGTTGTGAACCACAAACATTGAAGACCCAGGATCGCCAGCCCGGATCACTGTTTCGCCTGGCGCGAAAACATGGCTCATCGATGCTTCAGCTATCATCGCGGTCTCTTCGCCAGATAGAGGAGCAAAGATGTCGACGGCAGATAATCGCTCAATTATTGCCCCGCCATCCCCTCCTCGGGCTCCGGTTTTCGACCTTCTTTCCACGAGCAACGTTCGAGTCGGGTAAGCAAAATTAAGTGCAGCTCTCCTAAACGCATACCAGATTCGCTGTCGGATGAGGGCATCTGTGTCGTTGTACTTTGCATAATCGTCGAGCCAGTATTTCACTTCGTATTCCACTCCGTTGTCGCCGAGATTTCTGACGCGAACGATGGGCGCTATTTTCTGTGAAACATTATCAGCTTCGCGAACTGCCTCTCGTACGACGTGGATCGTTTTGGCAGGAGAGTCGGTATAGAGAGTATTGAAATAGACCACTCGAGCATTCAAGTTGCCGCGCGCGCAGACCTCGATGGGCTCCTTTGCCGCAGTGCTGTTGTTGATTAGTACGACATGGTTCTGGAAGGTTCTGATCTTGATCGCACGCCAGGTGATCTGCTCGACCACACCGGTGTGCTTGTGCATGCCAACGGCAATTACGTCACCGACCTGAAACGGCCTATCTGCCTGAAGGGAAATGCCGGCGAAAAAGTTACCCAGTGTATCCTGCAGCGCAAGACCAAGAATAACGCCAAAGATAGCGGAGGTCGTGAATAACGCCCCCAGGTTGACGTGCGGGAATGTGGAAGTGAAGATAAGTAAGAATAAGCCGGAAAATGCAACGATTGAAAAAATATTCCGAACCAGGGTGGGCGCCTCAAATCCGCCGTGGAGACGAAACGCCAGGCCGAAGATAAGAACGTTGAGCAGGCGTACAAAAAGATAAGCAAGAATTCCAAGAAAGACTAGCCGTAGAAAATCGACGATTGTATCTGCTTGCGAAGCAAGTCCGCCCATCTGAGCGCGTAGAAGTTCACGAAGCTGGAGATCAAAGGCAATGATGAGGTAGAGCGCCAGCATTACGATTGCTGTGGCAACGATGAAGAGTACGAATTTGTTTTTGGACTGAGGGCGATTCACGCTTGCGAACATCCGCTAACGAGAGTTAATGACGGAAGCCTGGTTGACGGCTACTCTTTTATCACTGATTGCGCTCATTGGCGAGAGGGAATCCGGTGCTCGCGTTCCCTCACATTGTTTCCAGATCAGGATTGGAAAAGGTTCGGGAAGATTGTCACCACAATGAAGAGGAGCGACAAAGAAGTAACGATAACGGCGGTTAGCCAGGCGCCGATGTTGTAGAGCGGCCCGTTAACGTGAGCGCCCATCAGCTCGCGATTATTTACCAGTCGAAGTACTGCAAACAGGATGATCGGCAAGAGAAGTCCGTTGATCACTTGCGTCACCAGCAAAACCCGAATCAGTGGCAGATTCGGCAGCACGGCAATCGCGGCACCCACAGCCACCAGAAACGTGAATACGCCGAGGAAGATTGGAGCCTCACGGAAGCTGCGCGAAACTCCTTTCTCAAATCCAAGAGCTTCGGTAATTGAGTAAGCAGTTGCCAGCGGCAGTACGCCAGCCGCGAGCATCGAAGCGCCAAACAGTCCCACCGCGAAGAGTTTCTCAGCGTAATCTCCAGCGAGCGGTCGCAGCGCGCGGGCCGCGTCGGCAGCAGAGTTTATGTGTATGCCATGCCGGTGTAACGTTGCGGCCGTCGATATCACGATAAAGAAGACGACCAAAACTGCAAAGACTGTTCCCACCCACACGTCCGTTCTCGTCTTTGGATAATCTTCAGCTGTCACGCCTTTCTCCACAACTGACGACTGAACATAAACCTGCATGTAGGGCGAAATCGTCGTGCCCACAACGGCGACAAAGGTAAACAGGTAAGCTGGCCTTAAGCTGAAGCTTGGGTTGACCAGGCCAACTGCAACCTCCCCCCAGCCAGGATGTGCGAGAAAGGCAGAGATGATGTAGCCAAGGAACACCAGTGACATTAAAAGAAACACGCGTTCAACTCTCTGGTAAGACCCCTTAACAACAAGCCACCATATGCTAATCGCTGCGAGCGGGACGGAAAGGTATCGGGACACTCCAAATAACTCCGTAGCGGCCGCGATACCCACAAACTCCGAGACTGTGACACCACCGTTCGCGATCAAAAGGGCAAGCATTACGAATGCTGTCCAGCGAACACCGAAGTGCTCACGGATCAGATCGGCGAGTCCCTTCCCCGTAATGG
>JBGPNE010000525.1:0-3103 GCA_041487335.1 Pyrinomonadaceae bacterium | reverse complement strand
GACGTGCCTGATGTGGCGAATGCGCTTGTCGAACTAGAAGGAGTGGATTTCTCAATCTATGGTGACGGCGAAGAGGTTTCCGTACAGGTACACACAGGCGACGCTCGGATCGAGCGAAAGCAGCACAATGGACAAGTTTTGTATCGTTACGTCACCACGGAAGGTGATCCACTCGACCTTGCCGCTATTCGTCAGAGTGTTCGCGAGGCAGGGGCGGCGGACGACCAGGACTTCGCTTCCGACCAAACGTGGCTCGAGCACACGGCCAGCCATATCTACCCGGACGCGGTACGCAATCTTTACGTTTCGCTGCAGAGCCATCGCGTGAAGCATACGGCCGACGTCCTGGTTAGTTTTCGTGATGGTTATTACTATGGTTGGTCGCCCTTCGCCCGCATGGTTCATCTCGCCGCAACACATGGAAACGCGCTCAGTCCAAGCTCAAACGCATTCCTCATGAGCACGCACCGTACCTTTCCTGAATACGTTCGCGCAGATGATGCGCAGCCGCTCTTGAGAAGCTGATCGGATTTGTGGCGCAACTTGATGAGTTGCTATCAAGCTGCGCAAGTTGACAACCCGCGCTACCCTGCTTCGCCGCACGACCGCGTGCCTCCTCGGCAAAAACCAGCTTGAGCCGTTGACGTGTTCCTCATCAACGGGTACAAAGTCATCAATGTCGGACTCTCAGATCACAAGCGCAGCCCAGATGGCCGTCGAGACTTTTGATCTCGTTCGGCGTTTTGGTGATTTCACTGCAGTCGATCACATCAACCTCCGCCTGGCGCGCGGAAACTTCTTTGGTTTTCTTGGCCCAAACGGCGCGGGCAAATCTACAACGATAAAGATGCTAACCGGTTTGCTGGGTCCCACAAGCGGAAAGATACTGGTACTTGGCAGCGATATCGAAGCAGAGCCGCTGGAAGTGAAAAGAAGAATTGGCGTGGTGCCTGAAGATCTGAATCTGTTTGAGAGATTGACTGGCGCCGAGATGCTCGCCTTCACCGGGCGGATGTATGGCTTGCAAAAGGCCAAGATCGCCGAACGCGCGCCTGAGCTTCTCGAGTTGATGGAACTGCAAAACGAGCCAAAAAAGTTGATTGTCGAATACTCTCATGGCATGAAGAAGAAGCTCTCGCTGGCGTGTGCTTTGATTCATCGGCCGGAGATCCTCTTCCTTGATGAACCTTTTGAGGGAATTGACGCAATTGCTTCCCGGACCTTGAAGGACCTGCTCTCAAGACTCACTGCACGTGGCCTGACCGTCTTTCTCACTTCACACGTGCTGGAGATCGTTGAGAGACTTTGTAGCGATATCGCGATTATCTCTCAAGGCAAACTTCTCGCTTCAGGCTCACTGGACGAATTGCGAAAGGGAATTCAAGTGGAGGGTGATGGCCAGCGACAGGGCCCCATATCGCTCGAAGAATATTTCATCCATGTAGTCGGAGGCGCTCGCAGCGGCGGAGAAGAAGAAGTTCTTCAATGGCTCACATGATGCAAAATGCCGGTCGCACAGGTGCGGTCTTGTCCGGAGTCTAACAAAGGCCGAATCAACGGGTTAAGTAGTACTGGCTGGATCTTAGTTCAACACATTCACCGTGACGTGTGAGTATCAGTCCGCTGATAAATCTGGTTTGCGGCTCAAGCTCAGTTACGGCACTTCCACAATCAACTCGCGCCCGAAGATGAAGCTAGGGCGCTTTCGACCCTTCATATACTTGGCCGCAGTCTGGGAAAGCGCAGTGATGAGAAACGGCAGCGCAATAGTCGCGTCGCAGTTCACGTAGGCGGTGTGCGCGCCGCGAGCAAGTTTGCCATAGACCAATCCTTCGTCTAACGAGACGGCGTTGGATCTACCACCAGGGTGCGGCGCATCAGTCGTAATTTGAATCGCATACTTATGCCCTTGATGATGATCTTTGAGGATAAACGACGAGACCTCTGTTTGCTGAATAAAGCTCTTGGGCGTACCGCCACCAAGGTTGATAACCCCTGTAAGCCGGGCGCGCGCGGTGATGTTTACCATATCGAGAACATCCTGGACGATGTCGAACATAAAGTTATTCTTCTTCTCAAAACGTGCCGCAGCAATCCCGACCGCAATTCCACTATCGGCAATTGCCGGACAGAAAATTGGCACGCGGGCTTTGTAAGCCGATGTAAGCACTCCATCTTCGGCGGCAATCTCGGCCAATTCGCGGCCCAGTAGATGCAAAAACTCGCGTGTTGAATAAGGACGAGTTTGGTCAAGCTGATTTGTAAAGCCGCCGACCCACTCGTTAGCTTCGCGATACTCTTCATCGCTAGCGAGCAGATCCCACAACCGATTAATCTGCGCCGAGTCAAGCTCGGCATCGGTCATACCGGGATGTGCCTGGAAATGGTAGCGGCCCAGCGTCTCGTGTAGGTCGTGAAAAAGAAGCGGGCCTGAAAGCACCAGCACGTCGACAAACCGATTCTTGATCACGTAGGCCAGAAGACGGCGCATTCCTGCGGGAATTAGCGCTCCCGATGCGGCCACCATGATTGTTGTGTTATCACCCAGCATGTCGAGCCAGATGCGGTGAGCTTCGGCGAGTTGGCGGCCACCAAAGCCTGCCCCCTCCATCTTTTCGAGTAGACCAGCAACAGACCGATCACGATCGACCTGAACCGGACGTGTCGGAGTGATGAGATACTTCGATGCTTTGGGTTTTCGTTGAGTGACCATAAAGGTTGTCAAACCTCTCAAATAGTGGACTTCAAGGGAGATTACAGTCGTTACGCCCACTAAAATGGACAGGCCTAACGCAGGTGGTAAATAAAAAATCGCTTCGGCTACGAACGGGGCTTCGCTCCATTAACCGAAAGATAGGTATAGGCGTCATAGCGAGACTCATAGAATTGCGCGAGTTCCGCGCCTTCGGCATCGCTTAATTGTCCGTCCTTGACACGCTGACTTATCAGCCGTCGAAAGCCGTCATGTAGGAAACTACGCTCGTAACGCGCACCCCCGGCAGCTTCTCCCACCGTTGTGCCGCGAATTACCTTCTTAATCAGGTAACCCTCTTCATCGATGTAGATTTGGGCCTCGTGAGGCGCGCCAAACAGGTTGTGATTG
>JBGPNE010000524.1:0-3113 GCA_041487335.1 Pyrinomonadaceae bacterium | reverse complement strand
TCCATGTCGTTGGTGACGTTCATGGTCTTAAACTGATTCATCACCGTGCTCTTCTGTTTGCAGGTGTAACAGTCCATCAGGCCGAAGTTGTGACCCAGTTCATGAGCAATGGCGTTAGTGATTGCTTTGGGATTTGTCAGCGTCGGATCTATGACTATCGAAGCGTAAGTGATGACCTGATCGCGGCGGGCGCTGTAGGCCCTCAGTTCGGTAGCGTGTCGCCTGGTCCGGTCAAAGACTTTTCCCCGCATGATTGTGAGGCAATTGTCGCAGAGCATCGGCGCCTGAGTGTCGCCCTGATATTCAAATCTCACTCCTGAGCCACTCGCTTCGTAGGCTGCATCCCAATTTCGCAGCGGCGTTAGCAGATAAGGCGTCTCCTCGGCTGTGAACTCGGACGTGCGAATGTAGACCTTGACGTGCGCATTTGCCGCCCAGGTCCAGAAGCCAATGTCGGGAGCCCGCACACCTACCGCACACGGAGCGATGGGGCCCGGCGTTTGCGCGACAGTGTATGCGCCGCAACAGGCCAGGATCATCGGCAAGAAAAATCGGCAACGAGTTGAATTCATAGTCGTCTGTTCTTTCCGCCCTTCGTCTTAACGGCGCTGCTTCACAACCGTGCTGTCGGAAATGTCTCGCGGCAGTCGCCTGTGTAACGAGTAGATCTGCTTCACCACTTCCAAATCGCACGCTGAGGGAGCGATCAGACCGTTGCCGTGGTTAACTCCGGGAAACGCATTCATGATCGTCTGCTTCTTCTTGCACTTCTTGCAGTCCCACAGTCCCATGCCGTGCCCGAGCTCATGTGCCATGAAACCCTGCAAGGCCTGCGGATCGCTGGTCGCAAAATCAAAATCGATCCAGGCGGAGAACAGCAATCCGTCTTCGTACTGCTTCAGCGGATTAAAGAACGCGTAGTGCTTCGGGTCGTTCTTGTAAACCTCGCGGCGCGTAATCGTCAGACAACTCTGGCAGTTGATCAAACCGTCAGTCTCGCCGGCATATTTGAATTTGACGCCGGCGCCCGTATGCTGCGCTGCCGTGTTCCAGGTTTCCATCGCCTCAAAGAGTGTGCGACGTTGTTCTGGCGTGAACATGTCGCGCACGAAATAGACCTTGATGTCGCTGTCAGGCGGCCAGTAGTAGGCGCCGACCGGCGGCGCGTTGTGATTGGTGGCACAGGCTTCTAAATTGTTTTGCGCACTCGCAGAGAATGGGATTATGAGAAGTGCGAAAAGAGCGAATGAAAAGAGTTTCATGGCCTGGTTTTCCTTGGCGGACGGTTGTGAGCGGCTAGGGCGTGGCTTCCAGTGCGGCTCGGGTTGAATCAGTGGGAGGGCGACTCGTTCGCTTCAGTCACGCTGACTTTGCTGGCGAACCGTTGGTAGTCGTAGTAGCGCACCTTGATCCGGTAATGCACATCACGACCGTGGAAGTGGAGGACGTCGTCGGCTTCGGTGCGAGTTGGAAACAGGAACGGCGTGACGGCTTGCTCGCGCCACGTTTCGAAGATGGGAAAGCGCTGTTTGCCATGAGGCTCGACCACGCCGCGTATTTTCACGATCTGCAAGCTGGTGGAATCGATCCACACGCGCCCGACGAAGAAGCGCTCGCTCATGCGATGAGGGTCAGGCGCTTGCCGCGGCGCGACATCGATCGCATAGGTGTCGCATGCGTTCAGAGCTTCCTGGCCGGCGAATGTCAGCTCGTATTTGTTCGACTCGAAGACGTCAATACCCAGCAGTTGCGCTCCCGCCAGGTCCTGAATGTCCTCTCGAGTGATGCGCATCTCGCGAATCGTTGACTGCGGGTGGTAAGTCACTCGCTCGATTCGGTTGCCGCGATCATCAAAGACGAACTGTGAGTTGCGCACGTATTCGCCGGTAACTTCGCCGTTGCGTCCGATGGTTTGCAAGACAACATCGCGTTTGAAAGTGTGTTGGTTTAGCGCTTCGCGCACCTTTGTCTCAACGGTCACCAAGTCGGCGATGGCGCGCTCCGGACTCCGGCGCAGCACTGGCGGCGCCGGCGGTTCTCTCAGGAGATCGACAGCATGCAAGGGCGGATTTGAGTTTCTGAGCGAGCCAAGCGGTCCCTGCTGCGCCGCCGCAACGGAGAGCGAAACGGCAGCGACGAATAGAAGGCCAGGCGTTTTCAAGTAATCGAGAAAGAGTCGAGACATCTTTGAGCTAACCTCTGTATGGAGTTCCGATGAGTTACGAAGCTGGATTGCTTTATCACTCTCGTCCGGTGACTTTTGTTTGAGGAAGAAACCGGATCGCTGGCGGGGCACTTTGGTGCAGGGCAATGGCGTAAAGCATCGGACTATCGCCCCGTGCATTCTGATTCAAGCGCTTTTCACGGCGCACAGACTCCGGTTGCACCTGGTGTGCCGGAGTTGGGAGGTTGTGAAAATTACGGAATGCGGAAAGGTTCGAGCCTGACTAATGAGATGAAGGATTAGGAGTGCGTGGAGGAAAGCATTTCACGCTGATTCCATCGGCGCGCACAATTCGAGCGCGTGCCCGTCTGGATCGTCAAAATAGATCGACTTTGCGGGCATCCAGTCGTGAACGAAAGGTCCCGTCACAACAACACCCTTTTCTTGGAGCATGAGCGCAGCGCGCTCGATGTCGGCCTCGTCAACCGTGAACGCGAAATGCTGCGTGGGCCAATCACCCTTATCTTCTTGCAGCACGACCATTCCGGCGTTACCGCCAGCGCACAAGAAGAGCCAGTTTCTGCGCGGGTCGCGGAGCCCTTCCTGCAACCCAAGCACGCCTTTGTAGAAGCTTTCGGCACGAGCAAGATCCTTGACGCGAATCGCAACCTCGTAGACACCGCGAATGGGCAACATTAGCGACCTCCTTAGACTGTGTAGGCACTGCTCAACGCTCGCATGTCTGAGCACTGGCGCCAAGTGTACGCGCGCAAGGAATAACTAGACAAGGGTCAACATCGCAACCTTTTCCGACCTGCATGCATCCATTGTGGCGACAACACACGCCTCTCCCGCTTGCAAAAGCATTCGAGTCTTGCTAAACCTCGTTATGGAAAAAGCGTTCGTTCTTTGGAGATAACCATGAAGAAGATTTTCTATGCGCTGTTCG
>JBGPNE010000523.1:0-3113 GCA_041487335.1 Pyrinomonadaceae bacterium | reverse complement strand
CGAAGCGGACAACAGTAAGCGGGTCGCGCGCTGGCAAAGGATCGCCCTCGAGGCGGCCAAGCAGTCTGGACGCGCCGTTGTGCCCAAGGTCGCTAAGCCAATGGCTTTTCGGTCGGTAATTCAACAAACGACGACACAAAGCAGATTGATGTTCTCTGAACGCGATGGGCAATCGTTATCGGAGCTTCAGAAGGGCTTTTTTCAAAGACCCTTGTCGATCACTGCAGTTGTCGGTTCGGATGGTGGCTGGACTGATGAAGAGATCGCAGAGGCGCGTGAGGCGCATTGGACCATTATCACGCTTGGCGGCCGCACTCTCCGCGCCGAGACGGCGGCGATCGCCGTAACTGTTTTGTTGCAGCACGCGTTCGGCGATCTTGCTTAAGAGGGTTCAGAGTTCAAGCCTCAGCTTGTCATGCGAAATAGAGCAAGCTAAAGCTTAAATCTTAACGACAACCATTACGCGGGTCTGTTCAACTGTTTGCCACTTGCGATCTAAAGTCTTGCGAGCATCTCTTTCGCGATTTGTCTGTCCCGCTCAATCTCGAATTCCCACCGCGGATCGCGTGGACAGTTCAAGACAAATTTCAGTTGTGACCGAACCTGGTGCTTCTCTCCTAACTCCAGCAGTAACTCCGCAAAGTAGACTCTTGTCACTGTGTTTTCTGGAGCAATAGCTATGGCCTCTTCGTAGTTGGCCCGTGCGCGAGACCTTTCACCACCCAGCCAGCGCGGCAGTTTGTGTTCCATTCGGCCAAGTGCTCGCAGCGGACCGGCAGCGTGATACGAAGGCTTAATCTGGACCGCGCGTTCCAGTTCACGCTTTGCGCGCAGCGCGTGGCGGATGGCAGCAATTGGACTTCCGAGACGCGCGCAAAGAGCAAGATTTACGCCCAGCCAAAAGTGCCCTTCGACGCTAACCGGCTTCACGCCGACGGCTCGCTCCGAGACCTCAATGCCTTGCAAATGATATGAGTGAGATAGATCTTTCCCTGCGGCCTCCTGTCCCAGGAAGAAAAAAGCGCGCCCCAGTCGCCAATCAATGTCGTAGTTGCCTGTTCCATCGGTAACGTGTCGCAGAATGTCAACGCTAGCGCGGACGTTTTCTCTTCGCTCGCGTTTAGAATAAAGTTCGTCAGCCTGACTGATAGTTTCTTGAATCGAGCCACCCATTCTCATTGCAGCTTTGACGCTCTCGCCACCGCAGGCGCAGAATATGCGCAAAGATGCTGGAGAAACAACCGGGTGGAACAAAGAGTGCAAGAGACTCGTTTTTACCGATAACGGGTTCATCATAAGGAGTCTGCCCACAAATGGCTTACAACAAAGAAGAAGCAGTAACAACGGCGCGCAAGGATCTGGCGCAGCGACTGGGAGTTAGGGATGGTGAGATCCGGGAAGAGTCGGTGGATAATAGCGACTTCCCTGACATGGCTCTTGGCGCCGCTACAAGCGGTGAGATGAGCGGTCAGATGATCACTCCTGGATGGCGCATTCGTTTGCAGGCTAACAACCAGAGCTTTGAATACCGGGCGAACAAACAACAGGTGAGGCTCTATAACTATAACGGCAAGAATTATCGGCTCTAAGAACTGGTCTGAGGCCTTTGGTCTTTGGATTTTGAATCTTAGATGAGGAAGAGGTTTAAGAATCGGTAATCAGTCAAGGACCCAAGACCCAAGACACAACTCCAAGACCATTGAGGTAGCGCAATGAACCGCAATAATTTCCTTCCACATGTCGCACTGGCATTGGTGCTAATTCTCGTGGCAGCTTTTGCTGGCCAGCTTAGAAGGTGGCAAAAGCAATGGCGGTCGTCAGTTCGTATCATGCCTGCGTCTTCGAAATCTCGCGACGCCTGGAATCGGGATGAGATCGTACGCGACGATGCCGGATCATTCAGCGAGCCAGAGGTGCTGGTGAGGTTCAGGTCTGGAATTTCAGAAGCGACGATAAGAACGATTACTGCGCATTTGCACGATCAGGTCGAAGACGAGATCGAGTCTGTGCCGGGCCTGGAGGTAATCAATGATCTGGACGATGCGGATGCCGAGGCAGTTGTCGCTGAATATCGAGCTTTGCCCGAGGTCGAGTACGCAGAGAAGAATTACGAAATAAGCCTCGATCATGCAGGCGGTGGATTCAAGCATCTGCACCCGGATGATCCAAAGTTTAGTGAACAGTGGGCCCTGGCGAATAACGGGCAGAATGGTGGCAAGGAAGGTGCAGATATCAGCGCGATGCAGGCATGGGCGACAACAACCGGCAGCGAGAAGATAGTCGTTGCCGTGCTCGACAGCGGGGTTGACTACAACCACGAAGATCTAGTGCACAATATTTGGACCCGGCCAGCGAATATCGAGCAGTATCGAGATAGTGACCTCGGCATGATCGACGACGTTCATGGCTACAACGCGGACCAGAACAACGGTGATCCATTTGACGAGAACGGCCACGGCACCCACTGCGCGGGCATCATCGGGGCGGAAGGTGGGAATACCATCGGCATCGCAGGAGTCAATTGGAAAATTGAAATCATGCCGCTGAAGTTTATGAACGCCGGTGGGTTTGGTACCACAAGAGCCGCCATCGAAGCCATCAATTACGCCATCGACCGCAAACGAGCGGGAGTTAATGTTCGCGTGATCAATGCGAGCTGGGGATCGACGCAGCGATCCCGTGCGCTTGAAGACGTAATCCGCAAGGCGTATGAGGCGGGCATACTTTTTGTCGCCGCAAGCGGTAACGCGAGTACGAATACAGATCGAACCCCCCACTATCCAGCTAGCTACAACGTGGGAAACGTAATCAGTGTCGCTGCTCTCGATCGCAGTGACGCACTTGCCACGTTTTCGAACTACGGCGGAAAGAGTGTTCACATCGCTGCGCCAGGCGTCGATATCTTGAGCACCTGGTTGGGCAACGACTACGAGGAACACTCGGGAACGTCGATGGCCACACCAGTCGTCGCCGGAGTTGCTGCGCTCGCGCTATCGGCCCATCCAAATCTCTCCGTAGATCAACTGCGTTCTTTGCTACTCAAATCCGTCGACGAGGGTCCGTCTCTAAAGGGTAAAGTCTCGACTGGAGGCCGAATCAATGCGGCGAAGGCT
>JBGPNE010000522.1:0-3117 GCA_041487335.1 Pyrinomonadaceae bacterium | reverse complement strand
CGAATCTCGAATTTCGCGCAATTCGTGATTCGTAATTTGCCCTCATTTGTGGTTCGAGGCCAAAGTATTTCCTACCCTTGGAATCCAGCAGCCGCGATCTTATCCTGGAATTGAATCTTCACGCTTGGGAACTCAAGCCAATCGCCGGGATATCCGAGCGAGCGACCAGTCGCTTCGCACGTCGAAATGCGAGTGAGGAGTGCTGGCGTTACCTGCGTTGCCTGATTGCGCGACAATGACTTCGTCCTTGTGTCTTCCCGCCTTCCTGGCATATTCGTTTTTCCGTACCTTGCCGTGCCGTCAACTTGATTAGGTGTACCAATGGCGGTACGATTCCTGCGCTTTTCGTTCGATGGTTTCAGGCTGGGCGACTCACGGTTAAGAGATCTTGAATGAATCCAATTGATGCAATCGGAATTACGCAGGTCTGCGTGCGACTCGCGATCGCGGTACTCATCGGCGGCGTGTTTGGGCTCAACCGCGAGCTGCACGGCAAGGCTGCGGGGCTGCGGACG
This sequence comes from Pyrinomonadaceae bacterium, assembly GCA_041487335.1. Classification (GTDB taxonomy): domain Bacteria; phylum Acidobacteriota; class Blastocatellia; order Pyrinomonadales; family Pyrinomonadaceae; genus PSRF01. The sequence continues at coordinate 2,602 of JBGPNE010000522.1, read as the reverse complement.
CACGCGCTGGTGACGCTTGGAGCCGCGATGGCGGCGATGATTGCGCTCCCGCCGCAGGTGGCGGGTACCGGGACCGATCCGAACGCCCTTGCGCGAATCATTCAGGGCATTCTCACCGGCGTTGGCTTTCTCGGGGCTGGCGTGATCCTTCGCGACCCCGCCGGGCATGTGACAGGATTGACGACCGCGGCAACGATTTGGGTCTGTGCCGGGCTGGGGATTGTCTGCGCCCTCGGATATTGGAGCCTGGTCGGTGTGTCAGGCGGGTTGGTGCTTGCGGTTCTGTTGCTCGGTCGCAGAGTTGAACGTGTAGCCGAGCGCATCTTCAAACGCCATCCCGATCAGCCGCCGGACCACGGGGTCTAGCTTCTGTTTCAGCGTGCCTCGATCACTATCAACACCGGGCGCCTCAAACCTGACACCCGACACGTGGCACGCCGCACCTGGCAAGTGAGTGAGAGCGCGTCTCGATGGCCTGAACGCCCTGACTCAGGTGCGGACAAACAGGCGTAGATGCGTTCGGACCAGGAAACGCGCTCTCTTCAAAGTTGGGACCGGCCAGATTCACTGCCGTCAACGATAGAGACTAGCGGTCCTCATCGTCATCCCGATCGTCTCCTCCCAACTGTCCTCTCATCTCGCCTCCAGGAAAGCTGGCGTCATGAGCATTGACATAAGTGACACCCGACCTGATCGCGCGAATGAGCTTGGCGAAGTCGCCGGCGGTGACGCCTTGACCCGCCGGGCCAACTACATTTGCCGCGGTGATCGTACCGGTAATCGTGCCGGACGTGGCTGCAGGGCAAGCGGGCTGGCCACCTCCTCCGCACAGGAACGCGCTCACTCCCCCGTTAGCGCCGCGCTGACCGATGTGAATGTGTGACGCGGCCAGGTTCGCGGAGAGATTCTGAAACTTCAATTCAAATGTGATCTGATCATTCTGAATTGTGGCTTCGAACTCGCCTGAGGCGTCGGTGATTATGGAGGGCACTTCGTTCAAGCCGCTGAGCCTGGTCCTTATTTTGCTACCCCGGCCGTCGGCGCTGCTCAGCGACGTGGCGAGCAGAAACACGAAGCACGTAGCTGTGACTACCAGCAATCTGCATATAGGGACTTTGGTCATTGTTTTTTCTCCGTAGGTTGTGTTGCGAGCGGAAATGTAAATCGGGACATTCCTGACGCAGGCAACGGGACTCGGACCGAGAGAGATTCACCGCCCGCTCAAACGTGCGGCGATCTCCCTTGCTTTCCCACTCGGAGCGGGTAGCGATATGCGGAACAAATACCCAGCGGCTGAAGCGGCTTGCATGCTTGCCGATCTGTGGTTCCGTTCCTCGTTCTTTTTTTATCGGCGCAATCTAACTGCGATTGTGCCATCGATGAGGCCTGGGTCCGGACAACTGGACGCAACAAGAAACTACACCTCAGCCACGAAAATCACGCTGAGCCTTAGAGACGACATCGGCTTTGACCGCTATGAGAAAGTGCTTCGCGGTTCAAACCGGCTGTCTGCCACCTATTGTCACTCACTGTTGAGCGTGTAGAATAACGCGACTTTGAATTTGACTGCAAGCCCCTGACACCGCATTCACCGGGTATCACGTGTACCTCTGGCTTCTGCTGCTCGCGCTGCTTCATACGCCTCTGCTCTTCACCAGGATCACGCGCGAACTCGAATTGCGTCTTCTCAGTTGGTTTCTGCTTCTGACGGTCTCATGGGACTTCCTCTGGTTCGTCTGGAATCCGAGCTTCGGCCTTTCCAGGTTTCGCCCTGAAAAAGTCTGGTGGTACTCTCGCTGGGCCCTGGGATTTCCAGTCGAACTACCATATTGGCATCGGCCTGTCGTTCCTTGTCTACCTTGCTGGTGCCGGGTCGAGACACAAGGTTGGGATCCAGGCGCAGGAGTGGAGTGGTACTGTCGTCACTCTCGTTGCACTGACAGCAGTCACAGTGGTAGTCACGTCGTTATGACCAGCAACAACGGGACCATCTTCAAAAGCGTTTGGCTATTGCACCGAAGAAGCAGTTGATTGAGCACCTACTCCGCGCCCCCTTTGTGGTGAACAACCACAAGCCTTTCCTGACGACCGCTTCCCAACCAAAGTCAGCGCTCGAGAGAAATCCACATCCCCCAATGAAATGTTTTTCCTGATTGGTCTCATGAGAGTGAACGCATCGGTCTGAGGAGATATGAGTAGGCTTACAAAAGATTTACGCGGATGAATACCAGACCCTGAACATTCTTCTTGTCTCACCAACGCTGCTCACCATCGGCCCTGAGCGTGCCAACAGGGAGATCGGACAAGAAGGAGTTCGACGATGCGGTGACCAGACTTAGCGGCACGTCCAAGGAGCTTGTCCCGCTGTGGCCGAAGACTCAATTGTCGGACGCGCCAAACATCAACGGTAATGCGCAGTGTTATCACTTACAAATTTCATGGGACGTTAACAGCAAAGGAGAATTGAAGTTATGCAGAGAGTAAGACGCGACCTGAAGAAACGCATGTTAATGACCGCTCTTGCCATAGTAATGGTCTGGGGTGTCTTTCAATTAACGCTGAGTCCAAACGCGAATGCGTGCCCTTCGCAGGAGATCGAGAT
>JBGPNE010000521.1:0-3121 GCA_041487335.1 Pyrinomonadaceae bacterium | reverse complement strand
TCCAGGTTGTGCCGGCGGACATGAAATCGGTCGCCGATTTGCCGAACCTTACTCAGGAACTGTTGCGGCGCGGTTATTCGGAGATTGATATAGATAAGATTTTGGGCGGGAATATGCTGAGAGTGATGGAGGAGGTCGCGAAGAAGTAGGTTCTGTTTGGCGGCTTTGCCGTTTGCCAGTGCGGTAAGGCTCCGCCTTACCGTGACGCTGAACTTTCGAAATCGGAGGCTATGCCTCCACAATTTGCGAGGCGTAGCCTCGCTCTCACTTTAATAGATGACTCAACGGTAAGGCAGAGCCTTACCGCACTGTTGCTGCGGCGAAGCCGCAAAAACCCAATGGCGACTAGAGCTACTCAGCCCAGACCTCGAATTGGCTTTCACGCACCAATTACCAAAGGCCTGCACGATGCATTGGTAATCGCGAAAGAAACCGGCTGCGATACGGTGCAGATCTTCTCGCGCAATCCGCGCGGTTGGATGGCCAAGCCTTTGACGAAGGCTAGCATTGATCTGTTTCGCAGGACCAGACGCCAGACAAAACTCTCGCCCGTTCTAATCCACACCAACTATCTGATCAATCTGGCAGCGGCTGATGAAGCGATCCTGCTCAAATCGATCGCGTCGTTTAGGGAAGAAGTCGAGCGCGCGATCCTGCTCGGGGTTGACTATCTTGTGCTGCATCCGGGTAGTGCGCGTGGTTCGAGCGAGAAAGAGGCCATCGAAATCTCCGCATTAAGTCTTAAGGTCGCGTGCAAAGGCTTGAAGCTGGGCCGGCTGCGTATTCTTCTTGAAAACACCGCGGGCCAGGGTGATTGCATTGGGCATCGCTTCGAACACCTGCGCGCAATCATGGATGCCTGCCCAAAACTTTCGCTGGGTGTTTGTATTGATACGGCGCATTCGTTCACAGCGGGTTACGACATTCGTGAAGAGGACGGGTTGGAAGCGACGATTAGAATTGTTCAGCGTACGGTAGGTACAAAGAACGTGCGGGCAGTTCACTTCAATGATTCGCGTGCGCCATACGACTCTCGTGTCGATCGGCACTGGCATATCGGCGAAGGTCACATCGGCCGCGAGGCTTTGCGCCGCGTCGCGCGTCATCCCAAGCTGGCCCATGCGGCCTTCATTCTGGAAACACCGTATGACGATCCGCGCGCGGATCTGAAAAACCTGGAGGCGCTCAGATCATTTGTGACCCGAGACTGAACGCGTTGTGGGTGTAGTGCGAAAGAACCGTTGGCATTCCCGCAATGAATCCTTGCCTAAGTCACTCGTGCGGCGTACTCTCTTGCCGCTTTTTCCTAAGGCCACTCCTCACAACTGAAATTCGGTAACGCGGCTTGGTGTCGCGCGACATTTATCACTTAGCTCGTGAGGAGACTGTCAATGTCTGAAAAACTGAAAGCCAGAGACATCATCATCGCCGTTGTCGTTCTTGGTGTTTTTGCGGTCGCGCTGGTTCTGGTGCTCAACGCTTACAAAACCGAGAGAGAGAAACGCTCCGCCGTGGTTTCCGATCTCGGCGACAAAGATCCAAACCACATCGAGGTTGATGTGAAGCTGGTGACGATCGATCCGAACAAAGGAGACGTGACGGCGCGGTTGGAATTCGTACCGCGGGGGCATTTCACCACGGACGATGGTCATACTCTGGCCCGCGACCTGAAGCTTTTCGTTAACAGCGCCACCGGCAAACAAGAGCTTGATTTTCCCAAGGGCAAGCGCATGAATCCTACGGAGGTCGTCATCAATATGTATGACGGCCTGGTGACTGATTATCCTTTCGATCGGCACAGCGCGTTTCTGGAGCTCTATTTCCTGGCGGCAACAAAAGAACCTGGAAAAGATAAATTTGCAGACGCAGCGGCGAAGCCGGCTGAAGCTGCCGCGCCGACTATTGAAGCTCCTACGGGAGAGGAAGAGAAGAAACCTGAAGCCGAAAAGAAGACTGAAGCCGCGGACGAAGGGATTGCCATTGGCGTGGAGTTCTTTGGCTCCATTCCCGGTTTCAAGATTGACGCTGCCAGGGCGAAGGAAAGCACCGAAGACTACGTCGGAATTGACATGACCATCTCGCGCGCTTCGACGACCATGTTTTTCTCGCTCTTCGTCATGCTCATGATGTGGGGTCTGACGATCGTAGTCATTTTCCTGACCCTGAGCGTGGCGGTACGAGGACGCAAAGTCGAAGTCGCAATGTTTTCATTTACCGCGGCCTTGCTTTTCGCCTTTGCTACCGTGCGGAACGCCCAGCCCGGCGCTCCGCCCATCGGTACGTTCAGTGACTTTATCTCGTTTTTCTGGGCAGAGGTGTTCATCGCACTGTGTCTGGTGATTCTCGTGCTCACCTGGTTGTTGCGCCCGGCGAAGTGAGTTAACAGACAAATACTAATCGAGAGCGCGGACGAGCCGTCCACGCTCTCAGCCCTCGGCCACTCTAGACGCCGCCCTCATCTTCCGCTAGAATCCTGGGCGTACGGGTTGAGCTAATGTTTCGGAATCGATCACTTACCAAACTCCTCCTTACGGTGCCGTTTCTGCGTCGGGCGCTCTGAGCCTGCGCGTCGAAGCGGCCGGAACTTCAAACATCAATTCAAGAGTTAGGTGGGGCAAGCGCGGTAATGCTTTAATTAAGCCTTGCGCGATCTGCATCCGTAATTAGTGGTTACTGTTAAGGATTGCGAGTGATTCGAATCATGGACGAAAAATATTTTCCTGAACCAATCGAAGAAAAGTGGCAGCAACGCTGGGCCGAAGTCGGCGCGTTCGAAGCCCACGAGGACGATCCGCGGCCGAAATTTTATGCTCTGGAAATGCTGCCTTATCCGTCGGGCTTTCTACACATGGGCCACGTGCGCAATTACGCGATCGGAGACGCGCTGGCCTGGTACAAACGCCTGCGCGGTTTCAACGTCCTGCATCCGATTGGCTGGGACAGTTTTGGCCAGCCGGCGGAGCAGGCGGCGATCAAGCGTGGCATTCAACCGCGGGATTGGACCGAAGAAAACATCGCGCATATGAAGGGTCAGATGCAGCGCCTGGGCGTGAGCTATGACTGGCGGCGGGAGATCGCTGCGCACCGGCCCGACTATTACAAATGGGACCAGTGGTTCTTT
>JBGPNE010000520.1:0-3130 GCA_041487335.1 Pyrinomonadaceae bacterium | reverse complement strand
TTCGAGATTTGCCGGCGCCTGCGTGCCGAGGCCGCAACGGCGCGGGTTCCGATACTCATACTCACTGCGCGGACAGGCGAGGCGGACAAAGTCCTGGGTCTGAACCTGGGCGCGGACGACTACATCACGAAACCGTTCAGCATGCGAGAGCTGGTGGCTCGGGTGAACGCCGTGCTGCGCAGGGTTGATGGCGTCGAGCCGAGCCGTCCGGTCTACGACGATGGAGTCTTGATGATAGACCCGTCGGCTTTCAACGTGTGCTGCCTCGGGCGCGATGTTCGGCTGACGCGCAAGGAGTTCGCGCTGTTAGAGGAGTTGGCGCGCAATCACGGCCGCGTGATGACTCGTGAAGCGCTCCTGGATCGAGTGTGGGGACTGGCTTACTACGGCGACTCACGCACGCTCGACGTGCACATTCGAAGACTCAGGCAGAAACTGGGCGAACCGGGACTCATCGAGACAGTCACGGGAGTCGGCTATCGACTCAGCGGAGTGGGGAAAGCCGCACCCGAACTATGAAACGGCGCGCCGGTGAGCAGGATTTCTGAACTGTGGAGAGAAAAGAATGTAGCGAATCCCCGGACAGCGATGCGTGGGCGCGGCGCATTCCGACCGTCGGCACCCGTTGACGTTTACAAGTTGTCTCGCTGATCCTCGTGCCTCCCTCCGGCAGGAACCGCAAAACAGGGTACCACGAAGGAAGCAGGAGACGGGTCATGCGGTCATCAATAATAGCGAGCCATGATCCCCCCTTTTGCGTCTTGGCGAGTGCCCACGAGAAGCGACGAGTCTTTCCACAATCCTGCCAGAACCGTGAATATGAAGCCTGTCGTGCAACGAGTTTGGCTGGTTACCCTTGCTGCCGTACCCGTCTTCGGCCTATATGCGGTGAGCACGACATTACGAGAGAATGAGCATTCCACCTGGCGCCAAGAATAGCTTCATCAAACAGTTCTCCTTGAGATTACGATCAGTCAAGAAAACCTAACTGGTTGTCAAATTACTCAGATAAGCGGCAATGTGAAGGACTCTCATTTTGAATCTGCTCACCACCACCCGTTCTTGCTCTACAAGCGGCCTTGACCAGCCGCGCAGTTTAGCAAACAATACAGCCTCATCCCCGAAACGAGAGGCCCCAGAATGGCACACCAACGACTGAGACAACAAGAGACAGTTCCAGAAAACGTCAAACGTATCATGCTTGAACAGCTAGACAGGTCGATTGATCGTTTGAGCTCAAGGACTGGTAGCAAGGATAGAGCGATACACGATGGCCGGGTTTGCTTCAAGAAGGTGAGGGCGATGTTGCGACTCGTGCGCTTCGAGATCGGCGAAGAGACCTTCAAAGAAGAGAACGCATTCTATCGCGACGTGAGCCGAGAATTGGCAGCGCTGCGCGACACGGCTGTGGTGGCTGACACGCTCAAGAAGCTGGTCGAGGACTTTGCCGAGCACTATGCTGCGACTGACCTCAAATGGCTGAGAAAGCAGTTAATGAGTTCCTGCATTGGCCGTCGCATCGACAGGAAGGAGGTCCTCCAAAAGGTAGCGAAGACTGTCGGATCGTCTCGCGAGCGCGTGAAGAGTTTTCCGTTGAACGTCGACAGCTTCTTCGCGGTTGGGCCTGGTCTTCAAAGCGTTTACCGCAAAGGCCGCAAGCTCTTCGAGGCGGTGTGTCGCGAGCCTGTCGCTGAGAACCTTCACGAGTTGCGAAAGCAAGTGAAGCACTTGTGTTATCAGATCGGTGTATTGAATCCCATCTGGCCCAAGATGCTTGAGGCGCACGCTTTCGAACTCCAGAGATTGTCCGAATACCTGAGTGAGGATCATGATCTAGTGCTCCTGAAATCAAGCATTTTTGAACAGGCAGAGTTACATTCACAACTCCAAAATGGCGAAAGCTTGCTCGCAGTTATAGGACTTCGACGGGAACAGCTTCAAAAGAAAGCGATGGCGCTTGGTGCTCGCCTGTACGCCGAAAAGCCGAAAGACTTCGTCGGTCGGTTTCAGACATACTGGCAGGAGTGGCGTCCGAACAGCGTGGCCAGCCCCCTTTTGTCGAGTCAGATGACGCAAGCAGAGGTGCAGGTCCCGTCAATCGAGCCATCTGGCGCGAAGGCCTCCGCAGCGGCGGAGCCAGGCGGCTAACCGCGGACTCAGCTACTCTTCTCTGGCCGTATCTTTCGACTCGATAGTGCAATGGATTCTCCGACAGAGCGAGCTACCGTGCAGCAACCCTCCAAGAGTATACCGACGGATTGCCAAACTCTTATTCTTGAATAGCGGCGCAAGGGCCCTGGATCAGGGGCTGAGCTATCGGCAGGTACAGATGATGAGCGGCCATAGAGACCCTAAAACGGTGATGAGATACGACCACCATAGAGAGAACATGGAGCAGAATGCAGTCAATTTCCTAAGCTATGAAGAGGCGCCGCGGCCGTTAGACCAGAAGCAAGACGAAGACAAATAGCATACGTACTTTATGAGCCACTTTGACGGTTCTCATTGCTCCCAAGACTAATTGGCGAAAATTATCGAAGATATCCACCGATCTTGACTCCGTTCCCCTGCGAGAAGCATCAGTTCCGAGGCCTTTGTAATCTGACGCTCAATTCAAATCAGTCAGAAGCCTATTCATTTCAGCGCTCGATTACGGGCTGTCCCTAACTCGGACCTCAATGTACGAAATGTCCAGAGCCCCCAGAGTACTTGAGAGATTTCCGGCGTCTCGCCCAACTGCTGACACAGCTCTCGGGCTTTCGTGTAGACGCTGCCGACATCCGGAGCCGCATAGCCCTCGGTCGCAATCAATGGCACACCTAGAGTAAGGTGCAGCCAGAGTTCTTGCCGGGCGCGCTCAGGAGTGTCCGGCAGTCTCCCGAGCAACTCCAGCCCCCGGCGCGAGAGCCCAACCGCCTCCTGATACGCAAACCGGCGGATGGCGTTTTCTGCAGCATGCTGAAGATACTTTACGGCTTGCTTATAGTTCGACCCCCGCTCAAAGTGCATCGCAAGCTCTGCCGCAATTTCCCCGGCGCGCTCGCCATAGAGCTCCTCTCCGCGCTCTCCTATTAGTCGGTGGAGTTGGACGCGCCTGGACGGCGGCACCCTTTCATACAGCACGTTCTGG
>JBGPNE010000519.1:0-3153 GCA_041487335.1 Pyrinomonadaceae bacterium | reverse complement strand
CTATGCCGTAAGAAATTCAGCGAATCCGAGGTTTCTGGCCCATTACTTGCTAAGACGCTCGGAATGCAGACGACTTTACGAAACGCAACTACAGTCAAGAAGATTGCCGCGAAATACTCGTGATCGGTGGTGTGCTGTCAATGCGCCGACCAACAAATCGCCTGCACCCTGACGCCTCGACAGCTCGCCTTTCGAGTAATTTCTTCGGTCGCACCGAGGCCGAGGGAAGTTATCTGATCGCCGTCAAATCTCACGATACCGAGGGTATATTGAGTCACGCTCGGCGCAGCTGAAGCGAGTCGCTGGACCGCACAGGAGAGTCTTATGTTCAAAGAGAGTCATGTCGTGGATAACCGGGTCTTCCTGCTGGGTCTGGACAAGCTTTACCGCGACGCAATGAAGGACCATGAGCGCGGAGAACTGCTGATTTGCGCGCGTCGCCTCGCGGCGGCACTATCCGTGACAGCGGCGACAGTGCCCGTCGAAGGCTACTATGCTGAAGATCACCTGCTAACCGAGTACTTTGGCCTGGTCCGAGCCCTGCAAGACCTCAGCGAGGACCGCATGTCGGCGATAGCCTCCCTGCCGGAGTTCCAACGTCTGAGAGATGTCATGTCGTCGCCTCTGTACGGCCGTCCGCAACAAGACGGCAAGCTGCTGCCTGCCGGACGCGATGCGCTCTCGCAGGCATTGCTTGACACTCTCCCCGAATGGAACGTGCAGCGGCTGATTGCCGCCGCCTACGCTGCGGCGCAAGAAACTGATGACATCTCGCTGGTTGGCCTCGCTGCGCGAGCCCAGGATGCGCTGGTCATCACTGCCGCGCGAGAGTCAGTCGTGCTTTATGCTGAGTTAGTCTGCGGTGCTGCGCTATCGCCATCGCAGCCGCAGTATACCTGGAAGGTCGAAAAGGATGTCGCCGAACAAGCGCGGAGGTTCATTGACATCTTCAACACGCTCTTCGGTGAGGAATTACCATCGCCGGAGCCGGCAGAGGCTGAACGCTACTGGAACGCATACGAAGACAATGAGATTCTGGGCCGTTGTGTGCGACTTGGATACGACGACACGGTGTCGCCCACGCGCTATTATCACTGGGCAATCTGTCGCAGGGCCGATGGCCCATTTGAGGTGCAGGAGTTTTGGCATTCCGAAGTGTGGACCACCGAGCGCTATAGTTCAGCCCTTCGCCACGGCGGTCGGTGTCCTGAGCTATGAGCCCAAAGCTGGGCAACTCGATTCATCGTGGAGCGGCCTAACAAGCAAATCCACGGACTGCCCGATTGAGAGCTTCTCATGATCTGTGATTGTCCGAGGGATAAATGCCGCTGGCCGCCGGTCAGGAGTGGCATTAGGCGAAAGTGAACGTATTCATTAAACATATAGCCTTACCGGCAGTTGCCCCGACCGCAGTGGTCGGCCTGTATTTCACGCCTGTTTTGCTGTTCGGGTGCGTAAATCGCGGGCTAATAGCATTAGCTGTAGTGCTCATTTCAGCCGTGGCCGCATTCGTCACGGCCGGGATCGGCTTACCTGCAAAAGCGCAGAACCAACCTTCGTCAAGTTGGTGGCTGGTGTCGACACTCATTCTCGCGCTGCCGATATTCTTAGTTCTTGGGCCGCTCGGCTGACGCCGAACAACTCACTTGCGGGTGAGCGATTGAATGCCTCTCATCTTGAAACGTAGCATTGACCCAACACTGAGCATCTGGCCGAAGCTGTTAGAGGGCTGGCTGCGCACTCGCGGATTCGTCAGATGGATGAACAACGAAAGTATCCATTCTTCATTCCATCCTAGGTTAGCTCACTATGAAAGTGCTGTTCATCGGCGGCACCGGCACTGTCAGCGCGGCCGTTAGCCAGCAAGCGATAGCGAAAGGTTTTGACCTCTATCTGCTCAATCGCGGATTGCGCCGCCTTCCGCTGTCCGCTTGTCACTGCCTGACTGCTGACATTCACCAACCCGAAGACGTTCGCGCTGCTTTGCGCGGTTTGCAGTTTGACGTCGTCGTAGACTGGATCGCCTACACGCCTGAAGACATCGAGCGCGACCTGGCACTTTTCAAGAATCGAGTCAAACAATACTTCTTCGTTAGCTCCGCCTCGGCTTATCAAAAACCGCCTGACCATTATTTGATTACGGAATCGACGCCATTACAAAACCCTTACTGGGAGTATTCGCGCAACAAGATCGCCTGCGAAGAACGTCTGCTCAAAGCCTACCGTGAAGAAAATTTCCCCGTTACGATTGTGCGGCCGTCGCTCACCTACGATCGGAATCTCCCCGTGGCGATCGGCAGTTCCGGTTACACCCTGGCGCATCGGCTGAAGAAGGGTCAGCCAATCATCGTCCACGGCGACGGTTCATCGTTGTGGGTGGTGACGCACGCGGAAGATTTTGCGCGAGGCTTTGTGGGACTTATCGGGAACGAGCAAGCAGCGGGCCATACCTTCCACATTACCTCAGACGAAGTACTCACCTGGAATCAGATTTATCAAACCATCGCTGAGGCGTTGGGAGTGGAGGCGAACATCGTGCACATATCTTCCGACTTTATTGTCCAAGTGGTGCCTCGCCTTTTCGGGAGTTTGCTCGGCGATAAGGCCTGGAGCACAGTCTTTGATAACAGCAAGATCAAGTTATTTGTGCCGGGGTTTCAGGCCCGCATTCCTTTTCGGGACGGCATCCGGCGCACTTTGGAGTGGTTCGCTGCAGACGAAGAGCGCCAGCGCGTGGATACGGCAGTGAATCAGGAGATAGACCACATTCTCAGGGCTTACGCGGGGACGACGAGTGTGACTTGCTGAATAGACTTTGTTGTGGCCTCCAACAGACTTCGAAGCTAACTGGAACTGCTCATAAATGAGATCCTCGAGGACGACACTATCCAGCTTGTGGCGAGCGCTGCCATCCCCAACGAGCGTGCTCCTCTGGGTATCAGGGTAATGCAGCACGGCAAGGACTACATGTCCGACAAGCCGGGAGTTACCACGCTCGAACAACTCGCTGAGGTGCGGCGTGTGCAACCACATACCCGGCGCATCTACTCCATCATGTACAGCGAACGGCTTGACAACCGCGCGACTGTCCGAGCCGGGGAACTGGTAAAGGCCGGGGCCGTAGGCCGAGTCGTGCAAACCGTTGGGTTGGGG
>JBGPNE010000518.1:0-3153 GCA_041487335.1 Pyrinomonadaceae bacterium | reverse complement strand
CAGATTGCCGAGTTTGTACCAGCCTTCGTCCAGGATGACGTACTCGATGCCATACTTCGAAGCGAAATCGATGTAGTACTTGTAGGTCTCGGTATTGATGCCTGATTTGAAATCCACACCGTAGATGTTGTTCGCGTTATACCAGTCCCATGCCACCTTGCCCGGTTTGACCCACGACGCGTCCACTAGCTGCGACGGTTTCGCTAACAGGTAAACCAGTTGGTTCGTTATCAGGTCTCCATCCTTTTCAGCGATGCCGATAATTCGCCACGGAAATGTGCGCGTCCCTTTCGTGACGGCGATGTAGTCCGCCGCCTGCACGACTTTGAGATCTCGATCTCTCCCTAGTTCTTCTTTCAGCGGGTACGGCGGGAAGACTGCCGAGAGGCTGTTATTACTGTTGCCACGAAGCCACAGGCCCGGGTAGTCGTCAACGTCTGATTCGCCGATTGCGAGCTTGGTCCCATCCCTGGTGTCGACAACAGCGGGCAGGCTCGCGATGGTTGCCGGAGCGATGTCCTTCAGCGCAAGGTAAACAAACTCTCTCTCGTTGTGGGAAAGGAAATTATCTTCTTTGGGGTAATAAACATTGTAGTCACCGGCAAAGTTCAAGCTCACCTCTTCTCCGTAGACCTTTACTTCGCGCTGAGGCAACGATGTCTCCAGCCGGTAAGCCACGCCTTCGTTGTAGACGCGAAAGACGATCTGATAATTACCTTCCATTTCGAGCCGCAGCGAGTTGTAGTTTTCACGGATTCGGGCGAACTTTTGTCGCACCACGGGTTCGATCTGCTGATCTACGCTGCGGTTCTCTACGGCCTTGATCTTGGGTTCAAGTCCCAGAGTAGTCTGATCAACTCTGAGCGAAAGCGTAGCGTCCTGAAGTAGGGCTTTGCCATTGAGCAGAACGCTATATTTGACGCGGTCGCCAGTTTGGATTCTCACTTCGATTCTTTGATCAGGTGAGCGTAGGTTGTAGCTTGACTGAGCCATAGCGGGACTTGCCAGGGACAACAGTTGCAGCAAAGCCAGGGCTATTAGCGATAGTCTTATCGTAGAAAGTTTTCGGCTCATCCGGCGTCCTTTCGCGAAGAAATAACCACTGAGACACTGAGGACACCGAGGACAGTCCGGAACACTGGTTGACGGCTTCGCGGGCTTATTGTTGTTCTCCGTGTAACAAGTTCGAAGATTCTTGTTTTTTGTTTGAGCAAGATGTTACACACTATAACGATCCACGAATTCGTGGATCGGCTTTTCTTTTTCATGGTTTGCGGCTCTGCCGCGCTGGGTCTCGGTGGTGAAAACGTTGTTGGCGCTTTCAGTGACTCTCCCTGGGCACTGCCGCTCCGCTAGCGCCAACTAAGAAATCAAGATCGGCGCCGCGATCGGCCTGCTGCACGTGGTCGTAATACAGCCGGTAATACCCGCGAGCGGATGGCGGCTCCGGTGGTTTCCACGCGGAGCGACGTTGCTCGATCTCCGACTCTTCGATGTCGAGATGGAGCCGGCGCGCAGCTACGTCCAGTTCGATCATGTCTCCGTTCTGTACCAAGGCGAGCACCCCGCCAGCGGCTGCTTCCGGGGCAACATGCAGCACTGCTGTGCCGTAAGCTGTTCCGCTCATCCGAGCGTCGGAGATGCGCACCATATCCGTAATCCCCTTCTTCAAGAGCTTAGGCGGGAGCGGCATATTTCCCACCTCGGGCATTCCGGGATAGCCGCGTGGGCCACAATTCTTGAGCACCAGTACGCACGTTTCATCAACGTCGAGCTCTGGATCATTAATGCGGGAGTGAAACTCCTCTATATTTTCAAACACAACTGCTCGCCCGCGATGTTTCATCAATTCGGGGCTTGCTGCCGAAGGCTTAATAATCGCTCCCTGCGGACATAAATTGCCGCGCAAAACAGCAATGCCACCATCTGGCTTTAGGGGATCGCCGAGAGGTTTGATCACGTCGCGATTGTGGCAAGGCGCATCGCTCGAGTTTTCGCCAATGGTCCTTCCGTTGACGGTCAAAGCATCGCGATGAATCATACTGCCTAGCTCGCGGATGACCGCGGGCAGTCCCCCAGCGTAGTAGAAGTCCTCCATCAGATACTTGCCTGCCGGCATCAGGTTTACAAGACACGGTACATCCCGCCCCAGGTGATCCCAATCGTCCAGACTCAGATCGACATCAATTCGTCCCGCTATTGCCAGCAGATGAATGACGGCGTTAGTGGAGCCACCAATTGCGCCGACCACTCGGATCGCATTCTCGAAGGCCTCTCGAGTCAATATCTTCGACATTCGCACGTCTTCCTGAACCATCTCGACAATGCGGCGGCCTGCCATATGGCTAAGCGTATAACGGCGCGAATCGACTGCTGGAATGGCCGCGTTGGTCGGCATTCCGATGCCCAGGGCCTCAACGACGCAGGCCATCGTCGAGGCAGTGCCCATCGTCATGCAATGACCGGCGGAGCGATTCATGCAGCCTTCGGCTTCCAGGAATTCGCACTCACTCAACGCGCCGGAGCGAACATCCTCGCTGAACTTCCAAACATCAGTTCCCGAGCCTATGTCTCGCCCGCGAAACTTCCCATTGAGCATTGGACCACCAGAGACCATGATCGCCGGCAGGTCACAACTGGCCGCGCCCATCAAGAGAGCGGGTGTTGTTTTGTCACAGCCTGCAAGCAGCACCACGCCATCTATTGGGTTTGCGCGAATAGACTCTTCCACATCCATGCTCACCAGATTGCGAAAGAGCATCGTCGTCGGGCGCATCAGGGTTTCCCCCAACGACATCACCGGGAACTCCAACGGAAATCCTCCGGCTTCATAGACCCCGCGCTTAACGTGATCTGCGATACCGCGAAAATGCGCATTGCAGGGAGTCAACTCTGACCAGGTGTTACAAATGCCAATTACGGGCCGCCCATCAAACAGGTGATCCGGCAGGCCCTGGTTCTTCATCCAACTTCGATGAATGAAGCCATCCCTATCAGCCAGGCCAAACCATGCCGAACTACGGAATTTCATAAGGCCAGTCTCCTGATTAAGTTAGCCTTCTGGTTTGCAATCACTGCATTCTCCGATTCATTGTGGACTGGGCGCGCATTTTAGTACTTCGATCCTCTGTAATGATAGGGCTGGAACAGGAT
>JBGPNE010000517.1:0-3154 GCA_041487335.1 Pyrinomonadaceae bacterium | reverse complement strand
GTGACGCGTCCAGTCATGGAATTGAAAGACTTCAAGCGCATTACGCTGGCGCCTGGCGAGAGCAAGACGGTTGACTTTGTGATCACTCCTGACAAACTTTCGTTTTTGAATTTGAATATGGAGCGAGTCGTGGAGCCAGGCATGTTCGACATCATGGTGGGAGCGAGCTCCGTTAAGTATCAGACGGCGAAGCTCGAAGTGGTCGCCAGGTGATAGCAGCGAAAGCGCTGCCCTGGCAACCAGCGCGAATAGTAAAGCCTGGTACTGGTGCAGTTTGGCAGGAGGCGTCGCCACTCAATTACAGAACCGAGGAGCTTCGTAGCGACCGGGTTGTTCACGCAACCCTCAACTTGTTGTTAATCCTTAGTAATCCGGGAAGTTACCCCTCTTGAATTCCTGGTTGAGTGTGGTGGAAACGGGTCGGTGGGCTTGATGACACTGCTCTTTTCATCCTGTCCATCATGTTAATCCTGTCTCATCCCTTCTGGTATCAGAATACCTTGGAGGTCAATCACACACACGGGAGCAAAGACAATGGGAATTCGCAACAATCTTATCCCTGATTCCTTAAGAGTATCTCGGTTCCTGTGTGGCATCGCGATCATTGTAGTCGCGCTCGGGCTGACGACGAGCCAGCAGGCTCCATCTGCCAATTACGACGAGTCGAAGGTTGGCACCTACACGCTGCCCGACCCGCTGGTCTTCAATGATGGCAAGCCGGTCCGTACCGCAAATGACTGGACGAAACACCGTCGCGCGGAAGTGCTCGAACTCTTTGCGGAAAATGCCTATGGACACAGTCCGCAGCCTCCCAGGAAGATCGACTACGAGATCTCAGAAATGGATAAGAATGCGCTCGGTGGCAAAGCGGTACGCAAGCAAGTGACGATTCATTTCTCCTCCCGCAAGGATGGACCAAAAGAGGACGTTCTAATCTATCTTCCCGCGGGCGCTCGGAAACCAGTGCCGGTGATTCTCTCTATCAACTTCTTCGGCAACCAGGCTACCACCAATGACCCCGCCATCAAGCTGGCAACCATCTGGAACCCGAGGACGCATGAGCAGGAGCAGGCGCCGGAACAATCGCGCGGCCGAGCGAACGATCCGGTTGCGAAGATCCTGGCGCGGGCATATGGATTCGCGACCGTTTGTTATCAAGACATCGAGCCGGACTTTAAGGGTGGTTATGTCAAAGGCATCCGGCCGCTGTTTTTCAAACGCGGACAGACCGAACCTGCGGCAGATGATTGGGGGGCTATTGGAGCGTGGTCATACGGTTTGAGCCGGGTAATGGACTACTTCGAAGGGGACAAGGATATCGATGCAAAGCATGTCGCCATCATGGGCCACTCGCGTCTTGGCAAGACGGTGCTTTGGGCCGGCGCGATGGATCAGCGCTTTGCGATGGTTATCTCGAGTTGTTCGGGTGAGGGTGGCGCTTCGCTGGCCCGTCGCAACTACGGCGAAACACTCAACAATCTCAACGGCGCGTTTCCTTATTGGTTCTGTACGATCCGATCATGCACACGATCGCATATCACATTCATACTGGTGGACATGCAATCACACCATTTGATTGGGACCAGTTCCTGACTTTTGCCGACATGCATCTGCGCGTTCGCTAGATGTCCGACAAACTTCAGTTTGTCGCGAGGCTACGATGAGCGGCCAATGACGGAAAATCACTTCAAACTGAAGTTTGCCGGACATCTTGTTAAATGGATATTTGGACAGGAGGGGACATATGGAGCGCTTTCGTTGGGCACCCGTCTGCGGAGTGATTCTTTCTATATGGTTTTCGTTTAATTTGCCTAGGGTTGTTACAAGCAAGCAAGCCGCCGTACCGCCTTATAAAGATCCTTTGCTCCCGATTGAAAAACGCGTTGACGATCTGGTCTCGCGAATGACGCTGGAAGAGAAGGTCTCACAAATGATGAATGCCTCCCGGCCCATCGAGCGGCTCGATATTCCTGAATACGAATGGTGGAACGAAGGGCTACACGGCGTTGCCCGCGCCGGCTACGCCACCGTCTTTCCCCAGGCTATCGGGCTAGCCGCTACCTGGGACACGAATCTCATGTCCCAGGTTGCCGATGTGATTTCAACTGAAGCGCGCGCCAAGCATCACGAGTTCCTGCGCCACAACCAGCATGCCCGATATGAAGGTCTGACTTTTTGGAGTCCCAACATCAATATTTTTCGCGACCCGCGCTGGGGCCGTGGCCAGGAAACTTATGGAGAAGACCCCTATCTGACCTCGAGATTAGGGGTCGCCTTTGTGAAAGGTTTGCAGGGCAATGATCCGCGTTACCTGAAAGTAATCGCCACGCCCAAGCACTACGCGGTGCACAGTGGACCAGAGCCGGAACGACACGGTTTCGACGCCAAAGCCCGGGAAAGAGATTTGAGAGAGACATATCTTCCGGCGTTTCGCGCCACAGTGGTGGAAGGCCAGGCAGCTTCCGTCATGTGCGCTTACAACCGAACGAACGGCGAGCCCTGCTGTGCAAACAAGAGACTCATGACAGACATTCTGCGCAAAGAATGGGGCTTTAGTGGCTACGTTGTCTCGGACTGCGGCGCGATTACTGATATTTGGCAGGGCCATCATTTCGCTAACTCGGAAGCACAAGCCTCCGCCCTGGGGGTCAAGGCGGGAACGGATCTGGCCTGCGGACGCGAGTACGCCTCGCTAATTCAGGCTGCGAAAGAGGGGCTTATCAGCGAGGCCGAAATAGACATCGCGCTCAAACGGCTCATGACCGCGCGATTCAGGCTCGGCATGTTCGACCCGCCGGAGATGGTCGGGTTTGCTCGCATTCCATTTTCAGAGAACGACTCACCCGCGCATCGAGAACTGTCTCTCAAGGCTGCGCGTGAATCGATGGTGCTTTTGAAGAACGAGAACGGCACACTGCCGCTGAAGAAAGACATCAAGACCATCGCCGTTATTGGGCCAAACGCTGATGCGCCTGAAGTGCTGCTAGGGAACTACAGTGGCCGGCCTTCCAAGTCGGTCACGCCGCTGGCTGGAATTAGAAACGCCGTATCGGCAGGCACTAAGGTTCTTTACGCGCTCGGATCCACTTTGTCTGGCGAAGCGCTCGTACCCGTACCGGCTTCAGCCTTGACGCTGAACGGGAAAGGAACGCCG
>JBGPNE010000516.1:0-3159 GCA_041487335.1 Pyrinomonadaceae bacterium | reverse complement strand
GAAGATTGTCGCTCACTTTGTAATGGATTTCGATGAACGTCAATGGACTAAAGCTGATGATGCCTATTATGTCCGTTTTTCTGAATTAATGACGCCGATGAATGGAGGCATCATTGCTTTCAAGAACCAGTCGACGGCGCAGGAAGCAATCGGCAAATATCACGGCAAGTTGCTTCGCTTCAAAGATATTTTCAATCCGTAACACAAAATGATGGACACAAACGCGATCACAACCATCGCTCGGCAGGAACTGGTTATCAATATTCGAAACCGGTGGACGCTCGTGTTTGCCGGCGTCTTCGGAGTTCTGGTGCTGGCAATCTCTTACTTCGGATTGGTTACGGCCGGCATAGTTGGTTTTCAAGGTTTCGCGCGCACGTCCGCGAGCCTGCTCAATCTGGTGCTCTACATCGTTCCGCTCGTGGCCTTGATGATGGGGACGCTGAGCTTCACGAGCGAGAAGAGCGCCAGCGAACTTTTGTTCTCTCAACCAGTCTCTCGAACAGAGATTTTGTTGGGGAAGGTTTTGGGCTTGTTCGCCTCTATCTTCACCGCGACACTGATCGGCTTCGGCCTCGCCGGTCTCGTCATCGCTACGCAAGTCGGAACCGAGGGCTTGCTACGCTATCCCTTATTGGTTGGCTTCTCACTCCTGCTGGCGCTTATCTTTCTGAGCTTGTCAGCCTTCATCTCCGCACTCTGCCACCGCAAGAGTAAAGCGTTTGGAGTTGCGCTCTTCGTTTGGTTTTTCTTTGTGCTCTTCTACGACCTGCTGGTCATCGGCTTGACGTTTTTGTTCAGGGAGCGAACCGCCAATGTCTTCATTTTCGGATCGCTCTTCGGAAATCCGGTTGACATGGTCCGCATCGGCAGCCTGATGACGCTCAACGGCAAAGATACCTTCGGAGCCGGTGGAGCAGCGTTGTTGAAGTTCTTGGGCGGCGAAAGGTTGAGCATCGTGGTGCTCCTCGCCATGCTCGCTCTGTGGATCATTGCCCCGTTGCTATGCGCGCAGAGATTGCTGAGACGGCAGGATATTTGATGGTTAGGCGGCTCGCCGCTGAAGCCCGGTGTTGTGCAGTGGAAATAGCAGTGGTCCGCAAGCTCGAGCCTGCGGAGAAGGATGGTGCTCACGTGAACTCGAGGGAGTCGAAGCAAGCAGCGATCCCCGCGTTCGTCTCTTCAAGGCTGCATACCGCGATCGTTCTCCTCGTCCTCGGCGTGTTGGCCGCTGGAGGAGTTCTGCGCACGTTGCGTGGCTCGCACGACTTAGTCGGACCTGCGGGAAGACTCCCACTCTATGCGTGGATACTCGCCACTCAATTGCTGCTTTTCTGGTTTGTGCAAAGTGGCATAAGGCGGTCGGGGTACTCGGTACGAGCGCTGGTCGATCAGTCACCTTGGACCGCGGGACGCTGGGCTCGCTATGTGGGGATTGCAGTCGCGGGCTGGCTACTCTGGATGATCTTCGGAGCCGTGCTGGGGTCTTTCCTTAGGCCAAACCCCGATCAGCTTCGTGCAGTACTACAGTTCCTTCCCCACGGAGTGCTTGAGAAGCTCTGCTGGGTGGCGTTCTCGGTCGCTACTAACTTTTGCGAAGAGGTTCTTTACCGCGGATACCTGATGAGGCAGTTTTCAGCACTGACGGGTAGTCCTGTGATGGCACTGCTGCTTCAGGCCGCTGTCTTCGCCGTGGGGCATGTTTCTTTGGGGCTGGCGCTCATGATCTCCGTCAGTTTGCTCGCGCTGTGGCTCGGAACGCTGACGCTGTGGCAGAAGAGTCTGGTGCCGGCGATGATAGTACACGCTGGCATTAGTCTCTTCGGTGGCCTCGTCTTTTCGCCGTGAGGCGCCGTGACTAGGAGGCGCAGGTAAGGAGAGATACGTATGGCAAAACCTGACTTCACCGGAACGTGGAAATTCAACCGCAGCAAAAGTTCGCTGCAGATTCCATCGCCTGATTCTACAACTTTCGTGATCGAGCACAACGAGCCTCGCTTCCATTTGGAGAGGACCCACGTCTTTGGCGGAAACAGTGACACTTTCTCGATCGACCTAACGACAAATGGAAAAGTTGTAGAACGTAATCACCGTGGCTTCGAGATTCGCGCCAGCTTGTGCTGGGAAGGGGAAACGCTGGTGTTTGACTCCATATTGCATCGAGAGGGCGAGCAAGCAACGAATATTGTTCGGTACAAACTCGCAGACAAGGACCACGTCTTCCTAGCCGACGAGCGGTTCCGCAGCGAAGAGCACAATTACGAAAACAGGTGGGTTTTCGACAAACAGTGATCGTAGTTTCGAGTTTGGGGCGCGTGCTAAACGTCATTCGAGCCGACTGGGACGGTTGATGCGACTCATTATCTTTCAACCGTCGTCAAAGAAGCCGATGCGATATGAAGAAACTATACGCCGTAGCCGGTGCGACACTCATCATTATCGCCGCCACAGTCTCGCTGCTCTACCTTCGATCCACTGAGCGACAAGAGCGGCAACGCTATGAGCGCGAAGAGACGGAACTCATAATCTCAAATATCCCAAGCGCGCGCTTCACCCTCTTCAAGGCGGGAAAGAACCTCCTGGATGCAGTCGCGATGCCGCCCATCGGTGGCGAACGAATCTGGCTACCGAAGGGAAATTACTTTTTAGAAGTTGAACAATCCGCCAGGAAACTATTCTATCCGATCCCGATTGTTAGTTATCGCGGCGGCCCAGACAAAGAAGGCACGTTCACCATCACAATTCGTTCGCCTTGGACAAACTCTCCGCACGGACTGCTGCCAGACTTGCCGGACTTTGTTTTCATCCCCAGCGGTCATTTTCTTTTCGGCGATCACTTGCGCGTGCAAGAGCCGCATTACGTTTGGCTGGGCGGGTTCTTCATCAGCCCGTTTGAAGTGACCAACGCAGAGTTCCGAGAATTCTCGAGCGACCATGGATATGCAGACGACTCAAACTGGACTGAAGCGGGAAGAAGATGGAAAGCAGCTAATCCTTCACACGCGACTGCGCTACTGAGACCCACAGATGCCGATTTCAAACGCTTCGGCAAGCCTGATCAGCCGGTCGTGCAGGTAAACTGGTTCGAAGCAAACGCGTTTTGCCATTGGCTGACTAAGAGCGTTGGGGCAGGAAAATGGATATTCGCGCTGCCCACCG
>JBGPNE010000515.1:0-3180 GCA_041487335.1 Pyrinomonadaceae bacterium | reverse complement strand
CGACGATCCTCAAAACATCTTTTGCTTCTTTCATTGTTGCACTCTCCCGATTACCTTTCTTCCGCTCAAGCCGCTGCCGATTTGCTGGCTTTGGTGCGTTCGTTTGGGGTATACGAAGATCACGCGACGGGCGTTCCGTTGAAGATTTCTGCTTTAAAGCAAACCAAAAGCAAGTTATGCCGGAACTGTGTTAAGCTCAATTGAAACGGTCGGTTCCAGGGTTCCCCCAAATTTGTTAACAGTCGCCTGTGCAGTTAGTTTCGGCGATAATTATACATAGCTTTTCACCCATGGCTCGTTCAACTACGGGAAATCTTTTCGGCGAATCGTCGCAGCAGCCCGGCGTCGAAAGCCCGGCGCCGCTGGCTGAGCGAATGCCCCCCCGCTCACTTGATGAATTTGTCGGACAAAGCCATCTGGTGGGTGAAGCCCGGATTCTGCGCCGTCTGATCGAAGGCGCGGGAAACTTGCCGTCACTGATTCTTTGGGGCGCGCCGGGCACAGGAAAGACCACGCTGGCACGCCTCCTTGCGGAGAAAACCAGGGCCCGCTTCATAGCGCTCTCGGCCGTCTTTTCAGGTGTCAAAGATCTGCGGGAGGCAATCACAGATGCACGGCACGAACGCAGATTTGCAGGGCGAACCGTTCTGTTCATCGATGAGATACATCGCTTTAATAAAGGCCAACAGGATGCATTGCTGCACGCAGTTGAAGACGGCACAGTCACTTTGATCGGAGCTACTACTGAAAATCCGTCCTTCGAGGTGACGGGTGCGCTGTTGTCTCGCTGTCGTGTGCTCGTGCTTAATCCGCTCACGCAGGAAGAGATAAAGACAATTCTTCAACGCGCGCTTGCGGATGATGAGCGAGGACTGGCCCATCTCAAGCCCGAGATTCCAGAACAACTAATTGAGAGAATTGCCCACTCCTCTGGCGGAGACGCACGGGTTGGTCTTGCCGCACTTGAAGCCGCCGTCGAATCTACAAGACCTGACCAGAATGGTGGGCGACAGATTACCAATGAAATCGTGATTGAAGCGCTCGGCCGCGCACACTACGCCTACGACAAAGGCGGCGAAGAGCATTACAACCTCGCCTCCGCGTTGATCAAATCGCTGCGTAATTCTGATGTTGATGCTTCGCTCTACTGGCTTGCGCGCTTGATTGAAGGCGGGGCTGATCCAGTGTTCATCGCGCGCCGGCTTTGCATTCTTGCTTCGGAAGACATCGGACTTGCAGATCCGCTAGCCATGGTCCAGGCTGCGGCCGCGGCGGACATCGTACAACTTATCGGATTGCCGGAAGCTTTATTCCCGCTTTCGCAGGCGACCATCTATCTTGCTCGCGCACCAAAATCAAACGCCGTCATGCGCGCGTACAAGGCGGCAGTTTCAGATGCCGCAGAGACTGCGCGCGAGCCGGTGCCTCTTCATCTCCGCAACGCCGTAACGCCATTGATGAGGCAGGTGGGCTACGGCGAAGGCTATCGTTACGTTCACGGTGACGCTCAAGCGAAAGAAGAGATGGAGTGTCTGCCGGAGCGGTTGCGGGGGAAACACTATTTTGATGAAGGCAAGTAGGACAGGCATCCCTGCCTGTCGATCTTGCGAGTCGCGCACATGATCGGTATTTTAGTCAATAACTTATACGTCTTGTAGGTGTTGATGCATCTTACGCAAGGCATTATCGCGGCTTCGGCAAAATGATCACAAACAAATCAGACAAGGAGTTGGTTTTCTTATATGACCTTTTCGTCGCCCCGGTTTGGGGCGAGAGGTTTGCTGAGTTGGCCGACGAGCACATTGTGCTGCCAGAGGAAGGCCAGGCGCTTTATTTGGTGTCCGGCACTGGTGGCCATGCCATTGCACTTCGAGAACGTGCAGGCGAGAACTTGAAGTTTATCAGCATTGATGAGAACGAAGAATGTCTTGAACTGGCGCGCGCCAAAGCCACGGCGGTGAAGGATCCGACGGAGTTCCGTCAGGGAAGGATCGACTCGCTTGACCTTGGTGATGACCAATTCGATTTTGCCTTTGGGGATGCTTCGCTGATCGATCCCGGGCGCGTGCCAAAGATGCTCGCGGAGATGGTCAGAGTGGTAAAACCGGGCGGAACAGTGGCGCTTAGTCTTGCGACCGCCTCGAGTTTCGCTGAGTTTTTCTCAATCTACTGGGAGGCACTGTATAACTGTGACCTGATGGATCACGAGTCTGATATTGAAAGTCTCATTTCCGAACGCCTCACCGTTTCGGAGACTGAGAGTCTGGCTGAGCGTGAAGGTCTTGAAGAGGTTTTGTCGTGGACTCGCATCGAGGAATTCGAATACGACTCGGGCGAACAGTTTCTCAATGCGCCACTTATTTCCGATTTCTTGATGAAGGATTGGCTGGAGTTTATTCCTGAAAGCTCAAGGGCACAGGTTTCTCAAGAAATCGCGCGAATCATAAATGAGGAGAGGCACAACGCGGAATTTGCGCTTTCAGTGAGGGCGACCCTGATCGTGGGCCGAAAGTCTCGCAGCAATTGAGGTACAAAGTCAGAGCCCGCGTCATGGGAAGTCAAAATCCTGAAGGGTAGTTACTCGTCCTTATTGTCCTTAATCTCTTTTGGCGGCTCCTTTTCTCCCTCGTCCAAACCTTCTTTGAAGGCGCGCTTGCTTTGGCCCAAGGCCTTGGCAAGTTGGGGAAGCCTGGTGGCTCCAAAAAGAAGAAAGATCACTACCGCAATCACGAGAATTTCCGGAGTTCCCAGCCCACCAATTGCCAATATTGTCTCACTCATAACTGCCTCTTTCATGATTCAAGTAAGCCGGCCTTCTATTGAGCCGTTACTCACCATTGTTAGACTCGTAGAAGAGATACTTCCTCCACGTTTGATCCGCACGCCCAAGATAGCGCATGATCTGCCGATTTACGTGCAGGGAAAAGCCACGCGGCCGGCGCAACAAATGCATACCCGATTCCTCCGGCGTTCGGTTTCCCTTTCTATGATTGCACCGCTTGCAGCACGCGACCAAATTATCCCACGTCGATTCACCGCCACGCGACCGCGGCAGTATATGGTCCAGCGTCAACTCGGATGGCGGGTATTGCCTGCCGCAGTACTGACAGGCTGAATGATCGCGCAGCAAAATGTTTTTCCGCGAGAGCGACCGTCTTTCAAACGGAATGTGGATGTACT
>JBGPNE010000514.1:0-3181 GCA_041487335.1 Pyrinomonadaceae bacterium | reverse complement strand
ACAGTCGAAAGAGAAACGCGGGCGCAGCTTAAGGAGCGCAATAGGTGAAACCAAAGGACATTTAAGACTGAGGAGATCAGATACTCATGCAAGTTGAAGGAACACCTGGGCTTTGCAAAGACATCGATGTACGGGCCTTGGCGATTGCCGTTTTCAAAGACGAGAAAGCAGAAGAAGGCTTTCTCAAGGAACTCGACGCCCTGACTCGCGGTGCGATCAAATCTGTGATCGACTCTGAAGAGTTGAAGGGGAAAGAGGGAGAGACGGTGTACTTGCACTTGTTCGGAGCTGAAGGTCTTAAGGCGCAACGGTTGCTTCTGGTAGGTGTAGGCGAACGTGCGGAGTATACGATTGCCCAGGTTTCTCAAATGGCCGGGACTGCCGCGCGTTCCTTGCGAAGCAAGAATGTCAAGTCGTTTGCGGTGGTGCCGCGATCAGAAGAGGATCCGGAAACCGTCGCGTCAACCGCTGTGCAGGGCGCCATCATCGGTCTGTTTGAGCCCGATAAGTACCGGACGATCGAGAAGGAGAAGAAAGAGATCGAGCGCCTGGTGGTGGTGATCGAGGGCGCGGATCAAGGCGCTCTGAAGCGTGGGGTAGACCATGGGCAAGTCGTCGGCGAATCAGTGAATTTTACGCGTGACCTGGCAAACGAGCCGGGCGCATACATGACGCCGACGAACATGGCGGATCGTGCCAGAGATGTGGCGAATGAATTTGGTTTGAGCATCGATGTACTTGATGAAGCGCGGATGGAACAGGAGGGAATGGGATCTTTGCTGAGCGTGTCGCGCGGTTCAGACGAACCTGCCAAGCTTATAGTACTGAAGTACACCCCCGGGAATGTAAACGAAGGGAGCGAAGGCGAGTTACTGGCTTTCGTGGGTAAGGGAATCACCTTTGATTCCGGCGGCATTTCGCTCAAGCCTGGCGAGAATATGGAATTGATGAAGTATGACATGACTGGAGGGGCAACAGTAATGGGGGCGATGCGGGCAATCGCCCAACTGAAACCATCAATCCCGGTTTTGGGAGTCGTACCGTGTGCCGAAAACTTGCCTTCGGGAAAAGCCACGAAGCCGGGCGACGTTGTGCGAGCAATGACGGGAAAGACCATTGAGGTGATCAATACTGACGCTGAGGGCAGGCTGGTTTTGGCTGACGCTATTGCTTATGCGAAAAAATTAGGTGCCACAAGAATTGTCGACATGGCCACGCTAACAGGAGCGGTATCAATCGCCCTGGGGGACGTGAATGCCGCAGTCCTCGGTACCGATCAAGCACTGATAGATGAGGTGATTGGTGCGGGTAAGGAGGTCGGCGAAAAGTTTTGGCAATTGCCATTGGATAAGGAGTACTCCAAACAAATCAAGTCAGACATCGCTGACATTAAGAACGTCGGTGGGCGCAAAGCCGGAGCTATAACCGCCGCGGCATTTCTCAAAGAGTTTGCCGACGGCGTCTCGTGGGCTCACCTTGACATTGCTGGTACCGCCTGGGGTGACGAAGCGAAACCTTACAGATCCAAAGGCCCCACCGGTGTCGCAGTGCGCACGCTAATTAACATCGTGAGACGAGCGGCGCGCTCAGGTAAGCATAGCTAGTAAGCCTTGGCCAAAAACGGAACACACCAGGACAATAGTTCACTAACGCCTCGCCGTCCAGCAACCGGCGGTAGTGTCCTAGTTTGGGTTTCTTGTAACTGCGGCGCAAGCTAACAGCTTGCGTCACCAGATTAGGACACTACCCAACCGGCAACAATTGGTTAGTAAAGTTGCAGATAGTGCTATAATTTGGGCGATTAACTGCTCGTAAAGGCCGAGCATAACAGCCACACTGTTTCATCGCAGGCTTTTGAAGGAGCTGTAAGAGTGCGGTGATTGATTACTATAAAATTCTGGGTGTTAAGCGAACAGCATCGAGATCCGAAATCAAGTCGGCGTATCGGAAACTTGCGAGGCTGCGGCACCCTGATGTCAACGGTGGTTCGGAAAGCGCCGCTCGCGAATTCTCGCTCCTGTCAAAGGCCTATCATGTCCTCGGTGCTCCTCAGGAACGTGCCTACTACGACGAGCAGTTGACGGCACAAAGCAACAAGGGCTATTCGATCCTTCATTCCGACAATCCACACGCGCGCCGCGCTAGAAATCTGGCAATACAGGCCAGATGGGACAGGGTCGTTGATGAGGTTCTAGAAAGGGATCGCCGGGAAAACCGAGAGCGCCAGCGCGCTGTGTTTACTACGGTCTCCCTTTTCTTATCGACGTTCTTTGTTGCGATGATGAGGCCGCACCTGTGGGAGGTCTTCGATTACGCGGGGCGTGCCGTTGTCCTTACACTTTTCGTAATTGGCGTATGGCATCTCGCCACACGATTGCGTGAATACTTCGCGCATTACACTTACATCCCCAAGCCGATCCAGGACTCGATCATGCGGGAAGAGGAGCAACCCGAGCAGCCATTTACTCGCTTCTCCGCTTACACTTTCCTGCTCGTTGGTTACGCTCTCAGCGTTGGCATCGGACTGTTCATCGGTTGGCACGCACAGGATTTTTTCAGCGACCTGACTCTACTGTTTCGCCATCGAGTCGATGTTGTCCACTCGAACATGCTCTTCTACTCGTCTACGGCGCTCCTGATTCCTGATCTTGTTGTCTACCCTCCGATCGCTGTCCTGATCGTTGACGGCATGCACGCTTTGGCCTCACGGATTGATTGACTCTTTCCCGAGGCTTTTCCTATCAGCCAAGTCTTGCCTGCCGCTTTGGGGGTCGTGTATAGTTCGCCTTCCTCAAGGTGTATACACAATGGATAGGTCTCACGCAGTGAGACCTATTTCCCGGAGGAAGAATCTCGTAATTGACGTTGTTGGACCACCCAATCCAAATATGATTCGCCGACGGCCTGCTTATTTGCTCCGCTACCTCTTTCGAGACTAGCCGCAGGGGCCGACGGCCTTTGCAGCCATAGGAGCAAAAGAGATGGCCAAGCGATTAACCCAGCGCCAGCGGCTTGCCTTAAAACTGGACTCGCTTACCGATGCGGAGGTCCAGGAGCTTCTGGACTATATCTCGATCATTGAGTCGATGCGTAGATCCAGAGCAGCGTCTTCAGCCCAGGATGATGATCTTGTTGCTTTGCTGGCAGATGAAGTCGAAAACAGGCGGGCGCGGCAGACCTT
>JBGPNE010000513.1:0-3185 GCA_041487335.1 Pyrinomonadaceae bacterium | reverse complement strand
GTTTGGCGACCGGGCGATTTTCGACATAACTTTCCGTTACCCGAAGGGCATGACATTCGTTGGCACCGGGGCCCCGGTAGCACCAGACACTCGCGAGGGGGATCGCAGCGTAACAAAATGGTCTAGCGGTACAACTGAACTGGCCGTTGCCGGATTCAATTACGGCAAGTTTAAGAAGAAAGAGGTCTTCGATAAAGACACCGGTTACAACATTGAGTTCTACGCTAACGAAGAAGTTCCTGACGAATTAAAACAGGTCCAGATGGCTATCGAACAGGCCGAGCGCGCAGGTGTTCAGACGATGACGACTCTGGGATCAATCTCCACGACGAAGATGGCCGACTCCGCCATTGCCGACGCCCAGAACGCAACTCGCGTTTACAACGCATACTTTGGCAAGCTGCCCTATTCGCGTCTCGCAATGACCCAACAGCCAGCAGGCTTCTTTGGGCAGGCATGGCCAACGCTGATCTTTATGCCTTATACGGCCTTTATCGATACTACTCAGCGGACGCAGCTATTTGGTGTCCGTGGCGGAACCAACAACTTCTGGCGCTATGTTGCTCCCCACGAAATCTCTCATCAGTGGTGGGGACACATTATTGGCTGGGACAGCTATCACGACCAATGGATGAGTGAAGGGTTTGCAGAGTTTTCCGCTTCTCTCTACGTTCTGTATATCCGGAAAGACATGAGTAAGTTCATTGACTTCTGGGAAGATCAACGAAAGCGAATCGTCGAGGCGTCACCTGCTACAAAGGATCGCAAGCCCTATACCGTAGGTCCGGTTACGCAAGGCTATCGATTGAGCAGTGGCAAGACCGGGGCCGTGTACCAATTCCTGATCTATCCAAAGGGTGCTTACATCCTCCACATGATACGCATGATGATGTTTGAGCAGGCCAACGGTGATGCTCAATTCCAGGCCATGATGAAAGACTTCGTCCAGACATATTTCAACAAAGATGTTTCGACTGAGGACTTTAAACGAATCGTTGAGAAGCACATGACGGCGCAGATGGACGTTCAGAAGAATGGCCGTATGGACTGGTTCTTCAATGAGTGGGTATACGGGACAGAGATGCCAGTTTACCGCTTCGAATATCAGATCGGCAGCGATGGCTCGTTGTCTGGCCGCATAACCCAGTCTGGTGTCTCTAACAAATTTGTCATGCTTGTGCCCGTCTATGTTGATTTTGGACAGGGCTGGGTCAAACTTGGTACGGCTGTTCTGGCAGGTAATATTTCGGTAGATTTTTCGAACGTCAAGTTACCTGCAGCGCCCAGGCGGGCAGCCATCTGTGCTATGAATGATGTGCTTGCCAGCAGTATTCAGAATAGTAAGTGAAGTGTCCTTGCCAACATAGATGCATAATCAAGCGTTCAGCATACTTGAATACGATCAGCTCCGGACGTTAATTAACCGCAGTGCGCAGACGCCCATGGGACAACGGCGTGTGGACGCGCTTGTGCCCCTTGACGATTTGGACGATTTGCAACGCGCGCTTTCTGTGCTCGCCGAGTGCGTACAGCTAAAGAGCCGAGGCGTCACCTGGGCGTTTAACGAACTCAGCGATCCGGGCGAGGCGATTGGCCGTTTGGGTATCGAAGGCGCCGCGTTAGCGCCAACTGCAATTCTTGAACTCGCACGACTCTGCGAACAGGCCATGTCTGCTCGTGCCTCGATTCTTGCCGAGCGTGAAGCGTGTCCCGTGCTCTGGCGCCTCGTTGAGAATCTGCCACGTGAGTTGAATAGCCTGACGGCGCGCGTCTCAAACAAGATCTTGCCGAGTGGCGAAGTCGACGATCGCGCAAGTTCGGAACTTGCGCGCATTCGTCACGAAATCACTCGGGCCCGCTCGCTCATAACGCGCTCATTGGAAAGCTTGATGCGTAGGTCCGAAGATGCAATACAGGATGAGTTAGTGACCGTTCGGAACGACCGATTTGTCATTCCCGTCAAAGCTGATCATCGCGCACGCGTGCAGGGTGTTACACATGGTTTCTCATCATCCGGAGCGACGGCTTTCATCGAGCCGCTGGAGACGATTGAAGCCAATAACGAGTTGCAAGGTCTTCGCGAAGCAGAAGAGCGGGAAATCGCCAGGATCCTGTTGGGATTAACGGAGGAATTGCGATCTCAATTGCCGGGAATAGAGTTGGCCGCAACGGCCGTCGCGGAACTCGATTTCATAAATGCTAAAGCAGTCTTTTATCACAAGTTTAATTGCGTGATCCCGGAAATTGATTCCGGCCGCTTCCCTGCGAAGGTGAACACTGGGAGCACGGACCTCTCGCCCGCATCCTCTCCTGGGAGAGCAGACATCTTGTCTGCAGTCAGCGGCGGCAATCACAGGTTACGTCTGGAAGAAGCGCGTCATCCGTTGCTGGAAGAAAATCTACGCTCCTCGGGCGGCTCGGTTGTGCCGGTTTCGTTTTCACTGGATGAGAACGACAGTGCAATGGTCATCTCCGGCGCAAATGCCGGGGGCAAAACAGTCGTACTGAAAACCGCTGGGCTGCTTTCCTTGATGGCGCTTTCCGGCTTGCCCTTACCGGCCCGCGAAGCGCGAGTGCCTTTTTATCTTTCGGTTCTCGCCGACATTGGGGACCATCAGTCCTTGACTGCTAATCTTTCGACATTCACTTCCCATGTCGCAAACATCTCGCGCATGATCGAACTCTGTAAGGCCCCGGCCCTTGTATTGCTGGATGAAGTGGGAACGGGTACTGATCCTGAAGAGGGCTCGGCACTTGGAGTTGCGATTGTGGACCACTTCCGGCGTGCCTGCGGTGCTCAGGTACTGGCGACTACGCACTACAGTGGCCTGAAGATGTACGCGGCAAACGAAGAGGGCGTGCTCAATGCCAGTGTCGAATTTGATGAGAAGACGCTGAAGCCAACCTACCGTTTGATTGTCGGTGTCGCGGGAGCATCTTCGGGTCTGGAGATCGCGAGACGCTTTGGCATTCCGATCGAGATCATCGGCCCTGCTTGCGAATTAGTGAAAGATTCCACCCTTCAGGCGACTGAGTATCTCAGACGAATCAAGCGGGAGGCCGAAGAGGCATTGGCTTTGCGCAAGGCACTCGAAGAAGAGCGCGCTGCTGTCGCGGAAAAGTTTGCTTCGCTTGACCAGGAAGCTGAGAAGCGAGAGCGCGAGCGTCAGACTGCATTTCAGCGC
>JBGPNE010000512.1:0-3194 GCA_041487335.1 Pyrinomonadaceae bacterium | reverse complement strand
GAATTTGCACCGCTTGCGACAGAAAGGGATGTGGAGATAGAGGCCGAGCGGATCGTGCACGCGTGGCGCCTGATCCAGTGCCGCGACCGCCTCACCAATGAATTCCGGTTTCCACTGCGAGAACGGCGGATAGTTCGAGACAAAATAATTGCCGACTTCAGTTCCGGTCTTGGTGGTGTCTATCGTCATTGACTCCTTTTGGCGGACTCGTATCGCTAACAGAATTCTCTAGAAACGCCTTGAGATTCTGGGGATTGGCCGCTGGGCGATTTCTCGATTGAATAAGATGCTGCGCGGCTGACGTTTGTTTTTCACTGGCCTAATCAAATTACCATCAGTGTCGCTCGAGGATCAATCGACTCTGATACGTTACGACTCCTTTGTAAGTTACACGGCGCTCTCTTTTCGCGTTGTCTAAGCAGATTATTTCTGGTAATAGCTCTTCAGTTCTATTGAAGTCTTTTAGGAAGCACAAAGAGCTGGTCTACAAAAGAGCGAGGTGCTAATTGCCGGAATCCAACCTTTTCACCGCCAGGCATTATCTCGCTTATGTTGCGCTACTCTTGATATTTGGCGCCGGGATTTGGTTCATCCTGGCGTCTGGTTCTCGGCTTAATTCAAACCGGCCCATCCCGGCATCACTCGGTGAATCATCATCGTTCAATCCATCCTCCGCACCTCCGGCCAAGTCTGAGTCTCCTCGCACATACATCGGCAAAGTCTTTCAAGAGAATCTCAGAAGCCCCCTGAGCATTTTGCTCCTGCAACTAGTGGTCATCATCGTCGCCGCCAGACTGTTTGGCAGGCTCTTTCTAAAAATTGGCCAACCTCCCGTGATGGGAGAAATGGTAGCCGGGCTTGTGTTGGGTCCGTCTTTACTCGGCTTGCTATTTCCCGGCGCCATGGCATTTCTTTTCCCCGCCTCGTCGATGGGCACGCTGAGACTGCTCAGCCAAGTCGGAGTAGTACTGTTCATGTTCATCGTTGGGATGGACCTGGACATTCAACACCTGCGAAAAAAGGCCCAGGCGGCGATTATGGTCAGCAATGCGAGTATCATCGTTCCGTTCTTTCTGGGTGTGTCGCTTTCCCTGCTCCTCTACCGCTCTCTAGCGCCGACGGGCGCCCGCTTCACTCCCTTCGCTCTGTTCATGGGGATAGCCATGAGCATTACCGCGTTCCCGGTGCTAGCTCGAATTCTCGAAGACCGTGGAATCGCGCAAACATATCTGGGTAGCATCGCCATCACGTGTGCGGCGGTTGATGATGTCACCGCCTGGTGCATTCTCGCGCTCGTAATTGCGATCGCACAGGCGGATGGTATCCAAGCATCAATACTCACGATCGTGTTCGCTCTGGTTTTCATCCTTTTCATGCTTTTCCTGATCAAGCCGCAAATAGCTCGTTTGATCACAGAGAGAACGGATAACGAGAAATATAGTCGAGGGCTGGTGGCGGGAATTCTCGCATTTGTATTAGCCAGCGCGCTCTTCACTGAAATGATCGGCATTCATGCTCTCTTCGGCGCCTTCCTCGCCGGCGTTGTCATGCCTTCATTTCCGGGTTTTCGGCTGCTGCTCAAAGACAAGCTCGAAGCCGTCGTCTCGTCTGCTTTGCTGCCGCTCTTCTTTGCCTTTACGGGTTTGCGGATGCAGATAACCCTGCTCAATGATTGGCACAGTTGGCTAATTTGCGCCGGAATAATAGTCGTCGCAATCGCCGGCAAACTAGGTGGGAGCATGCTGATGGCGCGGTGGACGGGAATGAGCTGGCAGGACTCGTTTTCACTAGGTGTCTTGATGAACACCCGCGGCTTGGTCGAGCTGATCGTGCTAAACATTGGGTACGACCTGGGCATCCTCTCAGCGCGCACTTTCGCGATGATGGTTCTCATGGCTCTGATTACTACTTTTATGACCGGGCCGCTGCTTTCGTTGGTGAGATCTGGCGAGGCAAGGGCCTCTGGTTAGTCGCTAGCTGCCGGATCAAACGTCTGAAGCAAAGATCGCCACGGCTCATCGAATATTTCACATGTACGTTGATCGACCAAACGGCTCGTATCAAGCGAAACGAATCTTCAAAGAAGAGATAGCCGGCCGCGGTAAGTTAGTGCGGTAAGCAAAACCACAAAGGCACGAAGCCCCTAAGAACCTTCTCTATTCTTTGTGCCTTCGTGTCTTTGTGGTGAACTCGATTACCGAGCGGCAATGTTGTAGGCAGCCATCTCCGTCGCGTTGCGAACGAACAAAAGACCATTGCTCATCGCCGGGTAGTTCCACGTCTTGCCCTCGAGCGCAGAGAAGCGAGCCACTTCCGAGAGCTGATCGGGTGTGGCGCGCACCAGCACCAGCTCGCCCCCGTCGGTCATTACGATCAAATGACCGCTGGCAAGCAAGACTTGCCCGTACCCGTAGCGGCCACCTTTCCATTTGCGTTCGCCGGTGTTGACGTCGACGCAAGTGAGAATGCCTTCATCCAGCCCGTACACATAACCCTGATGAAGCACGGAGCTATTAAACTTGTTCTTCATGTTCACGTTTTCCCATACGGCGCGCGCGGTGAAGCTTTTGCCGCTGCCGTTGACTTCGACCAGCGCCGCGCCTTTGCCGTAGCCCGACGAAATGAAGAAGCGATTCTTGTCCGTGATAATTGGCTGCGAGACGTTAATCCCATTGTCGGTTGCCCACGGATAACTCCACAGCAATGAGCCGTCCTCAGGAACGAGCCCGACAACCTCCGAGGCGCTGACGACGACAATCTGGCGGCGGCCCGCCAGCGTTACGAGCATCGGCGAAACGTAAGCCTGACGATCGCTCAACGCTTTCCAGATCAGAGCGCCCGTCAGCTTGTTGTAGGCCACGACGGAATTTCCCGCGCTGCCACCCGGTTGCACAATCACCTTGTCGTCCACGATCAGCGGCGACGCGGCCATCGCCCATGGCAGATTCTGAGCCCGGTTGTCGCTCAGGATGTTCTTGCCCCAAATTACCGCGCCGGTTTTTGCATCAAGACACCGAAATTCGCCGGTGGCGCCGAGCGCGTAAAGACGACCATCGTCCCAGGTCGGAGTCGAGCGTGGGCCATCGCCCGTTTCGTCCGTGAATCCAGCATTCCAGCTCTGCGTCCAGAGTTCGCGCCCCGTCTCGACATCGTAAGCCGCGACGACTTCCTTCCCGCGTCGCTGTTCGATGGTG
>JBGPNE010000511.1:0-3194 GCA_041487335.1 Pyrinomonadaceae bacterium | reverse complement strand
TGTGGTCCACAATGTTCGGCCGCCCTTCATTGACCTTGAAGACGTTCTCCACTTGCAGGCCGACCTCACGTAACCTAACCGCGGTTCCCAGTGTTGCCATAACCTCAAAACCAAGCCGCCTCAGCCTTCGCGCAATGAGCACAGCTTGTCCTTTATCCGCATCGTTCACACTGATGAATGCCGTCCCACCTCGCGGAAGTGTCAGTCCGGCTCCCATCATCGCTTTTGCGTAAGCCTCGCCGAACGTCTCGCCCACGCCCATCACCTCACCCGTCGAATGCATCTCCGGGCTGAGTATTGGATCAACGCCGGGAAACTTCACAAACGGGAAAACGGGCGACTTGATGAAGAAGCGACTCACAGTCAAATTTTCTGGTAGATCGAAATCAGCGAGCCTGCGTCCGGCCATCACCAGCGCGGCAATGCGAGCAATCGGAACACCGGTGGCTTTGGAAACAAACGGTACGGTTCGAGAAGCACGCGGATTGACTTCAAGTACATAGACCCGATCATCCTTGATAGCAAACTGGATGTTCATTAAACCACGCACCGAGAGTGCCTTTGCGAGCGTACGCGTGTAGTGTCGCATCGTATCAATGTGCTCGGGGTCGATTCGCACCGGGGGCAGCACGCAGGACGAATCACCTGAATGTATGCCCGCCTCTTCAATATGCTCCTGGATTCCGGCAATCACGCAAGCGCTTTCATCAGAAAGCGCATCCACATCAAACTCCGCCGCTTGCTCCAGGAATTTGTCGATCAATACGGGCCGATCTGGCGTAAATCCAACCGCGGTTCTGACGTAGTCGTCTAAACTCCCCTCGTCATAAACGATCGCCATCGCCCGGCCGCCAAGCACGTAGCTGGGACGCACGAGCACCGGATATCCGATTTGGCGGGCAATCTCCTTTGCCTCTTCGCCAGTTGCCGCCATGCCGTTTTCCGGCTGCGGAATACCGAGTTCGCGCAACAGGGCGCCGAATCGCTTTCTATCTTCCGCCAGATCGATTGAATCAGGCGTCGTTCCGATGATCGGTACGTCAGCTCTGTGCAAACGCATGGCAAGATTCAGCGGCGTCTGGCCGCCCAACTGCACGATCACTCCTTCGGGTCGCTCCACGTCTACGATGTTCATCACGTCTTCAAACGTCAACGGCTCGAAGTAAAGACGATCTGAGGTGTCGTAATCGGTCGAGACGGTTTCGGGGTTGCAGTTGACCATGATGGTCTCGAAACCAGCATCGCGAAGTGCAAACGCAGCATGGCAGCAACAGTAATCAAACTCGATTCCCTGTCCGATGCGGTTTGGGCCTGAACCCAGAATCATGATCTTGCGGTTCTTTGTCGGCGCTGCTTCGTCTTCCGACTCGTATGTGGAGTAAAGGTAGGGTGTGAAAGACTCAAACTCGGCGCCACAGGTATCAACGCGTTTGTAGACGGGTATGAGACCCAAACTCTTGCGATACTCTCGCACCTCATCCTCAGATCTCTCGGTCAAATATGCCAGGCGCCGGTCGGAAAGCGCAGCCTCTTTGAAAGCGCGCAAGAGTTCAAAAGGAATCTCCTCCAACTTTCGTCCTTCTATCTCTTGCTGGATCTCCATTACCTGCTGAAGCTGTTCAAGGAACCACGGATCAATACGCGACAAGCGATAGATCTCAGAAATAGGCACACCGTGTTGAAGCGCGTAAGTGATGTAGGAGAAACGTTGAGAGTTTGGACGCGCGAGTTTGCGTTGCAATTCATCATCGGGCACGTCCTCGAGGCGCAAAGGCTTCACTGCTTCGAGCGAGCGCAAGCCTTTGAACAGAGCCTCTTTAAAGGTTCGTCCGATTGCCATTACCTCGCCCACGGATTTCATTTGTGTCCCTAGAACATCTTCCGCCTCGGGAAACTTTTCGAAGTCCCACTTAGGAATCTTCGCTACCACATAATCGATCGTTGGTTCGAACGACGCTGGTGTCTTCTTCGTGATGTCGTTGGGAATTTCGTCCAGAGTGTAACCGACGGCGAGTTTCGCGGCGATCTTAGCAATTGGGAATCCGGTTGCTTTCGAAGCCAGCGCCGATGAGCGCGAAACACGCGGATTCATCTCGATTACGCGTATCTCACCGGTCTCCGGGTTCACTGCAAACTGAATATTCGAGCCCCCGGTTTCGACGCCAACTTTGCGAATCACAGCGATAGCCATGTCGCGCATCTTCTGGTACTCGACATCCGTCAAAGTCTGCACGGGAGCGACCGTAATCGAATCCCCGGTGTGCACGCCCATGGGGTCGAAGTTTTCGATTGAGCAGATGATCACAACGTTGTCCGCGAGGTCGCGCATCACTTCCAGTTCAAACTCCTTCCAGCCCAGAATCGATTCTTCGATCAACACTTCATGGATCGGCGAAGCAGCGAGACCAGCGCGCACGATCTCTTCAAACTCCTCAGGGTTATAGCCCGTGCCGCCACCGGTGCCCCCGAGCGTAAATGAGGGCCGAATGATTGCCGGATATCCAGTATTCCTGACCACCTCCTGCGCGTCGTCCCACGAGCGGGCAAAGCCACCGCGAGGCATGGGCAAGCCGGCTTCGTCCATCGCTCGTTTAAAAAGCTGGCGATCCTCGGCAATCTTCACCGCCTCGCGCTTGGCGCCGATCATCTCGACTCCGCATTCGTCCAGCACTCCTGAATCTGAAAGGGCAATGGCAAGATTCAAAGCCGTCTGGCCGCCGACGGTGGGCAGGAGAGCATCTGGTCTTTCGCGTCGAATGATTGCAGCTACGGATTCCAGAGTGAGTGGTTCTATGTAAGTGACGTCGGCGGTTTCGGGATCTGTCATGATCGTTGCTGGATTCGAGTTGACCAGCACGACCTGGTAGCCTTCCTGGCGCAGTGCTTTGCAAGCCTGCGTGCCCGAGTAATCAAACTCACAAGCCTGACCAATGACAATAGGACCTGAGCCGATGATTAGAATTTTGTGGATATCAATGCGTTTGGGCATTCGTCGGTGAAAAGCCGGCATCCGGGCACACTAATGCTTGATTGAACGACAACGGATTATACATAAGCAGTCTAAGACAAACGAACTCGGCGGAGGGCCTCACTAAGACGCAATGGTTTGCTAATTCATCACCTCGTCTTCAAAACTTGGACAGATGCCCCGGGCTTGCTCCTTCGGCTCTAGATTCGCGATTCGCTTTGCTAGT
>JBGPNE010000510.1:0-3205 GCA_041487335.1 Pyrinomonadaceae bacterium | reverse complement strand
GGGGTCAAACGGCGCGTAGAGCAGTTCGGTGTTGTAGAAGTGATGAACGCGGCCGTCGCGGCGCACAAAGACATTGAGCGCCGGCCACTGATCGCCGTCCGGCGACTCGGCGTGATAATCGCGATTGTACGTGGCATTAGCCGACGACAGCAGGCGCAAGTTTCGCCAACCCCTGCCATTCGCAAATTGCCTAATGCGCGCGCTTGCTGACTTCGCGACGACTGCGAGATTCACGCGTTGCACGACGTGCGGCGCCTCGCCGTCCAGGGCGTCCAGGATCGAAGTACAGGCGACGCACGGCTGGTCCATCTGTGGACCGTACATGAAGCTGTAAATGATCAGCGTGTCCTTTCCGTCCTCGAACAGTTGCGAGAGACGGACCTGCCGCGCCGCTGCGGAACTGTCTCCAGCTCCGGCTTCGTCGAAGGTGTAATCTTCGGGCACCTGGCCGCCAGACGGTAAACCGCGGCGCTTTGCCGCCACCGCCTCAATACTCCGGCGCAGTTGGATTTCATCCTCAAGCAGTTGATCACGCGCAGCGCGGTAACTTTCACTCTCGCCAGGAAATCGCACAGAATGTTTTGCAGCGCTCATCGTTCCTTCCTCGATATGCTATTACACATGATTGTTTCCTTTCGGTTTAATGCTGCGCGATGGGAGTCCCTTGCGTGAAAACAATCTGCCAGCGCTTATGCTGCACGCTTGCCACTAACAGCCTTGCCAAGAATTGCTCCTAAGCCGATTAAAGCAACACTGGCAATGGGAATAACCGGCTCGTGCAAATTCTTAACTGCGATCAGCGCCGCAACAATAAACCCGATCAATCCACCCAGGAAGGTCGCGCCGTAGCTTGCACCATCTAAAAGGCGGAGGCGAACTGCTAGCCAAACTGCCGCGGCAACGCCAACAATGCCACCGCTGATCGCACCAGCAAAAAGCCCGATGCTACTGACGCTGTGCCCCACGAAGGAGCCGAGTAATATGCACAGGGCATCTAAGGCAGACACGATGAGGAACAGCGCTAGGTTTTTCAGGGTCATCAAATTGAAAAATCGGCAATCACCAAGAATCAGATCCGCTTATTCTTACCCGCGGCTCAGCGGAACTAATGCCTCTCTTTTGTCCACGCATTCCTTACTCCGTCTCAAAGCCGAGGACGCGCGAGCGAAACGACAGCCCGCGTGACAGCAGACCCAGTATAATCACCTCATCAGAGTCGGGCACAAACAGATAAAAGACGCGCGCTTTTCGTGGCAGAACGACTTCGCGCACGATCTCGTAGACAGGATGGTTCTCCAGTTCCGGGACACGTCGCCCGCGTTCGGTGAAGCGGGCCAGCCCGGCGGCCAACGCCAGCAACTCTTCGACTGTTTCATCCGATGGGATGGCAGTGAGTTGCTCTTCGGCCTCTTCCGTCCAGACGACGCGCGGCATCAGGCGCCTACTTCTTCCGGCGAGCGGCACGGACGCGACGCGCGACCGTG
Organism: Pyrinomonadaceae bacterium; assembly: GCA_041487335.1. GTDB lineage: Bacteria > Acidobacteriota > Blastocatellia > Pyrinomonadales > Pyrinomonadaceae > PSRF01. Next base: position 1,721 of record JBGPNE010000510.1, on the reverse strand, counting down.
GCCTGCGGAGCTGTGCGACCTGCGTGGTAGCGTGAGAGCCCCGCTTCGACGATTTCACGCACCTGCTTGGCCTCGATCTGGGCCAGGGCTTGTTCCATCTGCTCATAAGTCTCAGCGGTGACGAGCACGGCGGCCGGTCGTCCGCGTTGGCTGACCACGATTGGCCCGTCTATCAGGCTGCTGATGACTTCGGCAGCGCGGCGCTGCAAATCGGTAACGGTCACTTGTTTAATCATTATGACAACTCATCCTTATCTGAATACTGTATCTAGATACATATCTAGATACTAAGCTAACTATGCACTTACGGCAAGATCAATTGAATAGGTTGAAAGGAAAGTACATTCTGATCACCGGCGCCTCACCGCTTGCGGTAGAGAATGTGTGAAACTCGAAGCTTGACGCTCACCAAAGGCTAGCGGGGGTAAACCGCCCTTCCCGACCTGGAGACTTTCAAACTTGAGTGATTGTGGTTCTGACTTGGAAGCTCAATTTTCAGGAGTAGTCGTCACTTGAGAACCTTTCAATCAACCCGAAGCTGACTCGAGTTGGAAAGTCTCTAAGTCGGGAAGGGCGGTTTACCCCCGCTGACGTTTCGGAAACGGCCTGCGGTAGCGGGCGGGTAAGGAGTCAGGACCACAGAATGATCGCGAAGGTGACTGTGATAGCTACGGCCGCCCCGGATAGCGTCTACGAGAGTCCGTTCGTACAGTGTGGGTAAGACATCAAGCAATCGATTGTCGATGCTGTGCATTTTCAGTTGGCAATGTAGATCCATTCGGCCATGCTAAGCGCCGGCAGCGCGTTGCAGACAAGATGTCTGCGCTCCCAGCCATACCTGAGCCGCAAAGCGCTCATCGCATACTGACCCACGGCGAAACTGGACTTGCCAACCCAAACACCCGACCGCCCTTGATCTCGATGTGACCTAAGAACTTTTGCAGTGCGGCGACGTGAGCACCCCAGCGCGGCTGCCGCGCCGGGGACCCCGCCTGTCGCCGCTTTTCCGCGGCGGCTTACCGCCGCGTCCTCTTTGCGAAGTGAATTCAGCGCGCCGAGGCCGCGACGAGTCGCAGCTGACCAAAGCGCCGACAAGTCGGCGCACTCCAAGGAGGTGAGTGGAGGTCTATTGTGTTGCCAGCCAACACACGCCGCCGCCTCAGGGGCAGGAATTTCCGAAAACGAAACCAGTGGGCACTGGACAAAGCCGACGGCCAGAATCAGGGAAAGGGAGACGAGCGGACGACGATGACTGGAGACTGTGCAAGGTGCTATCATCCGCCATCGGAGCGATTATGACAGAACTCACGTTAACTGCAGTCTACGAGGAAGCGGTGGAAGGTGGTTACATCGGCTACGTTGCTGAACTACCCGGAGCCAATACTCAAGGTGAAACCATCGAAGAGGTGCGCGAGAACCTTTCCGAAGCTATTCAGTTGATCCTCGAAGCCAATCGTGAAGAGTTTGAAAGACGGTTGACGCCGAGCGCGAAAGTAACGCGCGAACGACTCGTCTTACGTGCAGCATGATTGAATGAAACGCGCCGCCCTCATCCGGCACATCGAGTCTCACGGCTGCTTGTTTGTTCGCGAAGGCGGCAAGCATACTGTTTTCCGAAATCCTGGAACTGGTGCGATGACCACAATCCTGCGTCATCGCGCAATCAAGAAACAACTGCTCGGAAGATTTGCGATGACTTAGGAATCCCAAGTTCAACTTGC
>JBGPNE010000509.1:0-3218 GCA_041487335.1 Pyrinomonadaceae bacterium | reverse complement strand
CATAAGTAAGCTTCGAACAAACTAAACCGCACTACCTGGCGGAAGAGTCCGCATTAGGGCTCTGTTGGGAGAGGTGTGTCTTCTCAAGCGCGGCGTCACGAGTAGCGGACACTATGCTTAAGATCAAAGAGCTGTCAAAAACCTACGCGAGCGGCATTCAGGCGCTCCGGGAAATCTCGCTCGATGTGCCGGCAGGGATGTTTGGGTTGCTCGGGCCCAACGGCGCGGGCAAGACAACCCTCATGAAGATCCTCGCGACATTGCTTGAGCCGGATACAGGCTCTGCTGAGATGAACGGCATTGACTTAATAGCTGACAAGCACAGCACGCGGAAGATACTGGGTTATCTGCCACAAGAGTTCGGACTCTATCCAACACTTACGGCGGAACAAACACTTCATTACTTTGCGAAACTAAAAGGCGTCCACGATAAGAAAGAACGTGGGGTACTGGTGGATGCGTTGGTTGAGAGAGTGAATCTTACCAGCGCGCGACGGCAGCGAGTTGGCGGGTTTTCGGGCGGCATGCGGCAACGTCTGGGAATCGCGCAGGCGCTTATCGGTCAGCCGCAACTAATCATTGTCGATGAGCCAACCGCCGGCCTGGATCCAGAAGAGCGAATTCGTTTCCACAACCTGCTAGGGGAAACCGCGAGCGAAAATGCCGTGGTCGTTCTTTCAACTCATATTGTTTCCGACGTCTCGAGTCTGTGCAGCCAAATGGCGGTTATTCGACAGGGTGCAATCCTGGCTTCCGGCACGCCGCAGCAAGCGATCGATCAACTTAGAGACTCAGTTTGGGAAGCCAGTGTGCCGCGCGAAAAAGTCGCGGCTTTGAAGTCTCGTTGCCGGGTAATTTCCTCGCAGATGTTCGATGGACTGGCGCGTCTCAGGGTGATTTCAAAAAGCGGGCGTCCGGGCGAAGAATTTGCTCCTGCAACTCCAGTGCTCGAAGACTACTACTTTGATCTGGTCAACCAGCAAGGACCCTCACCCGAGAAGGGCGGCGCAAAATGAGGAGTCCCGCTCGCACACCGTTCGCCGCGATTTTTCAAAATGAAGTGTTGCTCAATTCAAAACGCGTTGCTCCTTATGCGTTGATGATTTTTTTCAGTTCCAATGCGGTCCTGTGGACCGTCTCTGGAGCCGCCGTCCACTATGGTTGGGCAACGAACAGCGACTTCTATATTGCCCGGAACTTCGGAGGCTTTGCCTTTGGCATATTGGGACTTCCGCTCTTCGCGGCGCTCATCATGGCCGATCCTGTTATCCGAGATTATCGCCTGCGCGTAGACCCTTTGATCTTTTCAAAGCCTGTCAGTCGCGCCGCCTACCTGCTCGGGAAATTCTTTGGCAACTTCTTCGTGCTCGTTTGTTGCCAGGCAGCTTTCGCGCTGACGATGCTGATCCTGCAGGTGTTCCACACCTCGCGGATGGTTGTCCTGCCATTCCGAGTCTTTCCCTATTTCAAACATTTCTTCTTTCTGGTGGTCGTCTCGTACTTACTCTTTGCCGCGGTGTACTTTGCTGTCGGGACGCTGACGCGTAACGCCAAAATCGTCTACGGCTTAGCGGTCTCTTATTATCCGCTCTACATTGCCTGGCAGTTGGTCGTACTGAAGAACCTGCCGCTGGGCTGGCGCGTAGCTCTTGATCCTTTACTGATGAACTCGCCGAAGGAGCAGCCATGGGGGCGAGATCCGGAGTGGGTTAATCAGATTGCTGTCAATTACACCTCCGGCATGATCGCGAACCGTGCGTTGGTGATTCTCGCGGCCGCTGCTTGTCTGACGATTCTTTACATGCGCTTCGCGATAGCCGAACGACCCGTGAAGGTAGAAAAGCTTTCACTGCTCAACCTTTCGGCAGGCGCCGGAGGGTTTTATTATGACCCGCCGAACATCGCACCGACATTCGCCGATCCGTACGAAAGGCCTGACACTCACGAGAGAGTATTGCTTCCGGAAGTCGCCAGAGCGAGCGAAGGATTGCGAGCAAATCTCAACAAACTATTCGCTGCGCTGAACGTCGAATTTCGGCTACTTCTCTCTGAGCGCAGCCTCGTCGTGATCATTCCGCTTGCAATCGTCCTCTCAACTCTGGATGTAGCGTTCTGGAGCGTTACACCTGAGCCTTCGCTTTCGGCGGCCTATGCCGGTCACACGGCAAAATCATTGCTGCTGTTTCTGCTTGGGATCACCATCTTCTACACGGGCGAAGCAATGCATCGCGATCGCGATCTTGGAATTGAACCACTGCTTTGGAGCCAGCCGGGCCCAAACTATGTACTGCTGCTGTCAAAATGTTTGGCGACGCTGGTGTTGACACTCAGCCTGATTCTGCTGGTCGGAGTCATAACCATCACGCTACAGATCTTGAAACACAACGGTCCGATCGAATTGCAGGCGTATCTGCGGATTTATTCTTTAATCCTGGTTCCCAATGCAATCTTTATGACGGCCGCGGTGCTGATGCTCAACGTCTTACTTCGCGATCGGTATCTGACATACGCCACCGCGATCGGTATCTGTAGCGGACTCTTCTATCTATACACCCAGGGTCACAACCACTGGCTCTACAATCCAGTGCTCCTTGCGCTTTGGGATTACCCGGATCTCATTGGCGGCGCAAATCACTCACGCATCCTCTGGCATCGAATCTACATTCTCACGCTGGCTGCTCTCTTCATCGGATTGGCGCATCTCTGTTATCCACGCGAGTACAGGACGAAATCGCGAGTTCGGTGATGGCGCAGAGAATTTCGAGTTAAGCACCACCTGCGAGTTGGTACCGTTGACAGACAGCTTTCCGCCCACTAGGCTTCCCCTATCCCCCCAAACACGCCTATGAAGAAAACCTCGAAGCTTTGGCGAAAAGCGATGCCGATCTGGCAGCTATTCGCCTTACTCATAACCATCTCAGCCGCAGCGGGCGCGCAAACGCCCACTCCGACGCCGGACAAACGCGGCCTCGGAATTGAAAGCAGCTCCGCTACTACTTCACCAAGCGGTCAGACAAAGTCGAAAGAAGCCAAGCCGGAACTCGTCCTCCAGACTGGTTACAACAACTTTTTCGGGGCGACGCGATTGGTCTTCAGCCCCGATGGCCGCCTGCTCGCAACCGGGACATTCCGCAGCAGCACGATCAAGCTGTGGGAGACAGCGACGGGTCGCGAGCTGCGCAACATTTCCACAGGTGGTCAGAATGGCATGAGCATCT
>JBGPNE010000508.1:0-3221 GCA_041487335.1 Pyrinomonadaceae bacterium | reverse complement strand
TAACGGCATCGGTTTCGCACTGCCCGCCACCGAAGCAAATTTCGTTTACCGGCAAATTGTTTCTCAGGGTAAGGTACGAAGAGGTTATCTTGGGATCACATTGGATTCTGTCAAAGAAGAGTTTGCCCGAGTGTATGGTTTGGCCGAAGCCAAGGGCGCGATTGTGATGGATGTACAACAAACAAAGGACGGGCAATTAACTCCGGCAGCCAAGGCCGGCATCCAATCAAACGACATCATCACTGAATTCAATGGACAGTCGGTGGCAAACGCACAAGATCTAATTCAGAGGGTTGCCGGCAGCCCTGTGGGACACGCCGTTACTTTGACTTTCCTTCGCGAAGCTGATGCCAAGCTGGTGAAGCATACCGCAAATGTTGTACTAGGTGAGCGTCCTCCCGCACAGATATTGAAAGATACTAATGATCTGACGACCCCAAAGAGCAAGGACTCGGATCCAAAGGGCAACGGACTACACCTCGGGATTACGCTTGCCGAACTGACGCAACAGCTTGTAACTGAAAAGCATCTGACCGGCCTGCGTGGTCTTTATGTTAAGGAAGTTGACCCCAACGGCCTCGCTGCTGACGTGCGAGTGTTGCCCGGCGGACAGCAAGCGCTTAACGAGGGTGACGTTATCACACGCATCAATCGTGTTCCTGTATCGACGCTTGGGGAGTTCCAGCGCCTGGTGAACAGCCTGAAACCGGGTGATCCTATTGTGCTCAACGTCTCGACGCACCAGGGGAATCCAGATCGCCTTACCCAGCGAATTGTGCAGTTCACTTACCAATAGACCGAGTGTCAGGTGTCGCGTATCGGGTGCGAGTAAACGCCCCTTAGAACCGGCACCTGGTACCCGAAGCCCGACACCCATCTTATGGCTCTAGCAAAAAAAGCTCTCGCAAGAAACAGCAAGAAACAGAATCTCAAAGTCTCAGCGCGTCTTTCTGTAAAAACCTATCAAAACTATATCGGTGGCAAATGGGTGCCGAGCGAATCGGGTGAAGTGTTTGAAAACATCAACCCCGCCGACACTCGCGATGTCATATGCAGATTTCCCCTGTCAACGAGCGAGGACGTGAATCTGGCGGTCAACGCCGCACAACAGGCTTTCGATCGTTGGCGCACCACTCCCGCCCCCAGAAGGGCCGAGATATTGTTCCGCCTTGGTGAGATATTGATTCGCAACAAGGACAGATTTGCCGCGGATATGACTCGCGAGATGGGAAAGGTTCTGAAAGAAACTGGCGGTGACGTTCAGGAAGCTATCGATTGTACTTACTACACGGCGGGTGAGGGACGGAGACTGCATGGATTTACTACTCCGGCAGAGATGCCTGATAAGTTTGCGATGTGCGTCCGTCAACCAGTGGGTCTCTGCGGACTAATTACGCCCTGGAACTTCCCCATGGCGATTCCTTCCTGGAAACTCATTCCTGCTCTGGTTTGTGGTAACACGGTCGTCATCAAACCTGCCGAGGCCACTCCGCTTTCCACTTACAATCTCGTTAAGGCGTGCGAGGAGTCCGGAATACCGCCGGGCGTGGTAAATCTCGTAACGGGTTACGGCGAGACAGTGGGATCCGCGATGACCAATCATCCCGCTCTGCGTCTGATTTCATTTACCGGATCTACGGAGACGGGTCGCGTCGTCGCATCGGCCTGCGCTGAGCGTAATGCAATCTGCTCGCTCGAGATGGGCGGGAAGAACGTGATCATCGTGATGGACGATGCCGATATCGATCTGGCCATCGAAGGCGCGGTTTGGGGTGCGTTCGGCACTTCAGGCCAACGTTGCACCGCTTCCTCACGACTGGTGGTGCACAAAAAAGCTTACCGGCAGTTTTCCAAGAAGCTGGTCGAGCGAGCTGAGTCGCTGCGCATCGGCAATGGCGCCGATCCGAAAACTGAGATGGGGCCGGTGATCAATGCCGACGCCGTCGACAAGATCAAGGGCTACATCGATATCGGCCAGAACGAAGACGGCGCAACGCTGGCCTGCGGCGGCAGACGTGTGACTAAAGGCGAATTCGCCCACGGCTATTTCATCGAGCCAACAGTGTTCACAGACGTAGAGCCCGACATGCGCATTGCCCAGGAAGAGATTTTTGGACCAGTTACCGCGGTGATTCCAGCAAACTCGCTAGCAGATGCTGTCGAAATCGCAAACGGAGTTCGCTACGGTCTGTCCGCGGCAATCTATACTCGCGACATTAATCGTGCCTTCCAGGCAATGAACGAGATGTACACGGGCATCTTCTACGTCAACGCGTCGACCATTGGCGCCGAGGTTCACCTCCCGTTTGGCGGCACCAAAGCCACTGGCAACGGCCATCGTGAAGCTGGCACGCAGGTCCTCGATACCTTCTCCGAGTGGAAATCTATCTACGTCGATTACAGCGGAAAGCTTCAGCGAGCGCAGATTGACCAGCCCGACCTCTGAAGAAGAGTAACAAGCAGGACGCCAGATGAAGTCGATCGACTACCACAGGGGTTGATCCGATGTGATGGTATCTAGAATTTGCCATCTGGCATCTCACTTCTAAGTCTGCATAGCCGTTCGAGACAGCCGGTGAGATCTGCCGCTGAAACCGGCTTTGATAGGAAAGCGTCTGCCTGTTCGCTTTCCCAACTACCTTCTTTTCGTTCGCGCGCACTTAAGAGCACAATGGGAAGGTGAGAAAGTTGCGGGCTATTTTTGAGAAAACGGCACAACTCGTAACCGTTCAGGTCTGGCATCATGGCATCGGTTACTACGATATCGACGGCCGACGTCAGTGCTAATTTCATGGCCTCAAGCCCGTTAGCCGCGGAGATAACGTTATAACCCGCTCGCTCAAGAACGATTTCAAGGTAACGCCTGAGGGCGCGGTCATCTTCGACCAGCAAAACAAGAGCCCGCTCCAGAAGACTCTCGGTGTTCGGCACGGCATTGCTTGAATTTTGCAAGAAAGTCACTTCCCCGGTGAACATTTCGATATGAAGGCTTGTTTGAGGCAAGTGAGGGTCTCCGGAAGGTCAGTCCGGCTAAAACTGCCAAGCATAAGCAGAGTAAGACGGAAGAGATGCGATTGTCAATATTGGCGATGGTTTATACTCAAGACTGGTCACTCATCACTTTCACAGGTTGGCCCGATCTTAACGAATCATTGATCCGAAATGTCGCGCGCGCTGTTGCGGCTAATTCTTCGAGCGGGATTGGCGCCAGGCTGCCTTCC
>JBGPNE010000507.1:0-3231 GCA_041487335.1 Pyrinomonadaceae bacterium | reverse complement strand
GCTCGCTTCCCCGCTCGATGCTAGCGGCCAGCCGCAGTAGCTCTGACTCACTCGCGCCATTCAATGGGATTACTGAGGTGAGGCGCGGCTTGCCTTCGGTGAGCGTGCCGGTCTTGTCCACAATGAGAGTGTCAATCTTCTCCAGAACCTCAAGGGCTTCAGCATTCTTAATGAGCACGCCTGCCGTGGCGCCGCGACCTGTTCCGACCATGATCGACATGGGCGTCGCAAGCCCCAGTGCGCAGGGGCATGCGATTATCAGCACCGCTACTGCATTGACGATCGCATGGGCCAGGCGCGGCTCAGGCCCTGTAAGACCCCACACGGCGAACGTGATGATGGCGGCCACAATGACGACTGGAACAAAGTACGAGGAAACAACATCGGCGAGTCGTTGAATGGGAGCGCGGCTGCGCTGAGCTTCGCTAACCATGCGCACGATCTGCGCAAGAAGCGTCTCGCTGCCGACGCGCTCCGCCTGCATAATGAAGCTGCCCGTGCCATTGACAGTGCCACCGGTGACCTCGTCACCTTTAGTCTTTTCTACTGGAATAGGCTCACCGGTGACCATGGACTCATCTACAGAACTCGTACCTTCGAGAATCACTCCGTCCACCGGAACTCTTTCTCCCGGGCGAACCCGGAGCTTATCTCCCGGGTTGATGACATTCAGGGAGATCTCTTCTTCTTTGCCATTTTCGCGAATGACTCGGGCCGTCTTCGGAGCCAGTCCGAGCAGCGCCTTGATTGCGCTGCTTGTTTGACTGCGCGCGCGCAATTCGAGAACCTGTCCCAACAGCACGAGGACGACGATCACCGAAGCGACCTCAAAATAAACGCCAACTTCGCCGCCTTCGCTGCGGAACGAAGATGGGAAGATGTTCGGAAGAAAGGTAGCAATGACGCTGTACGAGTAGGCCACTCCCGTACCGATGGCGATGAGGGTGAACATATTCAAACTGCGATTGACGATTGAGGCCCAACCGCGCTGGAAGAAAGGCCATCCTCCCCAGAGCACCACAGGAGTGGCGAGAGCTAACTGAACAAACCTGAGCAGACTCATCGAGAAGGCGTGCTGCAAAGGTTGGCCGGGAATCAGGTCCGACATCGCGAGAAGCAGCAGCGGGATTGCGAGGATCAGGCCGATTTTGAACCGACGCGTCATGTCGATCAGTTCTTCATTCTTCTCTTCTCCAGTTACAGTCCGTGGTTCCAACGCCATTCCGCAGATAGGACAAGAGCCCGGTGCATCCCGCACGATCTGCGGGTGCATCGGGCAGGTATATTGGTTGTTGTTGTCGGCGATCCGCGTCGGACCTCTGCGCTCTCCCTTGTCCATCTTATCGCTCCGTGCGACAAAGCCATTCGTGCTGGTCACAGTCCCCTCTTCCCGAAATCACCCGACCTGGTAGGACACCTGGACCCGAGGGTAAATAAACTAAGAATCCACATCCAACTCAACTCCATGCGTGTCCCATCATGCCGATATTACACCCAGAGGTAAACTGCGGCCACAACATCATCCTCATTAAAGACAAGGGATGCCTATAACCAGGAAGACCAAGGATGTCGTACTCCCACTGACCATCCTGTTGATGAATCCGGATATCGTAGTCTCCATCACGCCGGCACAGCCGTCTGCGCTGCAAGCGTGAAACTTGACAGGACCGTTGCGAAGCGGCGCCCATGCCGACCGCTTAGCGGCTCCGCAGTGGATGTTGCTTCCGACTTTACCGAGCGATTTCAGGTGGGCGGGTATTTTAGCGAATCCAACTCAGCTACCTACAGAGGACAAAAAGACAAGGACATTCCAATCGACACTCTGTTCTCTGGCGATCCGAGTACGATTCCCGTCGCACGATGGGCGCCAGGATTACTCACCAACGCTAAGATTATTTCCTACGGAGGCTTCGCCGAATACGATCTGCGAAACAACTCGCGCGGGTTGACCAAGGGAGCGTACTTCTACGGCCGCATAGGCTCATCCGAGGGGCTTAAAGACAAGGCGGCTTTTTCGGATTATGGCTGGCTGGAAGCTGAGCTTGATGCCCGGGGCTACATCCCGCTGGGAAGCGACAAGACCTCGCTGGCCGTGCGTGGGTACGCAAGTCTGAAAGACCCGAAGGGCGATAGCCAGATACCATTTTATGACCTGTCATTTCTTGGCGGCCGCATGTACGGTCGTGGCTTTAAGACTTTCAGGTTTCGCGGCAATAACCTGGCACTGGGTTCGGCGGAGTTGCGGCAGACAGTGTGGACTCAGAACGAAGATCGAGGCCTGGATGTTTTCGGCTTCGGTGACGCCGGCCAGGTGTGGGGAGATAACCCCTCACAAACCGATCCGAGTATCCTTGCGAATCAGGATTTTAGCTCCAGAAACTGGAGAGCCTCGGTCGGTGGCGGGTTCCAGTATCGGTATTCGAAGAGGTTTGCAGGCAGAGTTGAGATAGGGCACAGCCACGAGCGGAATCTGATCTATTTCTCGATCACACGTGGTTCTAACTACGATGCGGGTGATTTTACAAGTCGACGGTCTGGACGACGGACAAGGGCGGCATCATCCTCGGCCGGCTCGCTGCGTGAGATGCGCGGGTAAGGTGCTCCGACAGCCAGCGACAGGCATGCCATCGCCACTTCGCCATCGAAGCGAACGAAGGATCAAGCCCGGAAGAAATAAGGAGGGATCAGAATGATGGCAACTAGAAGAAAGGGGATTCGCGCTGACGAATCAATCTCGGTGCGTTGACTCTTGCGGGAATAGTTGTGTTGGGATTGAGGTGTTGGCGCATGCTCCCGCGCGTGAGAGTAAGGCACCGTTAAGAATGTCGAATGCCATTCAACAAAAATCGCGACGCAAGAACTTGCGACCGCAAACTAATGGTCTGTGAAACAGTCATTGCATGACACTCGCTGGGAGAGTTGCTCAAAAAAACTGGGGTCGATGAAGGAATTTGATCGCGCACTCGATCACAAGACAAATATTTTGGATTTATTTTGGATAAAGGATTCATTGTGGGAAAGAGAATTGGTGTAGATGAAAGTGTAGACAAAAGGAAAGCCGCTCAAAGAGCGGCTGTAAAGTATTGATTTTAAGTGAGCCGTGCAGGACTCGAACCTGCGACCCGCTGGTTAAAAGCCAGCTGCTCTACCACCTGAGCTAACGGCCCGTATCATATTGCGTTCAGCGCACACGGATGTTAGCCGACTCCATTTTCGCGAGTCAACGTCATT
>JBGPNE010000506.1:0-3254 GCA_041487335.1 Pyrinomonadaceae bacterium | reverse complement strand
GCTTTCGCGCCTTGTGGTGTGGCCTGACGCACTGTTGATGGCGGGCGGCGCGTTGCTGGGCGGCTACTTTGGGGCCAGCGTGGCGGTGCGCGTGGGCCAGATTGCTGTGCGCCGCGCGATCGTCATCATCGGGTTTGTGATAACGTTTCTCATGCTGTGGCGGGTGGGGCATTAGTCTTCGTGTTCCCCCTTTCTCCGTGGTTAATGGTTGCACCTAAGAGCGGGGTCCCCAGCCGGGCAGCCCGGCTGGGGTGCCGAAGACACTGAGTACACCGAAGGATGCTGCAGGGTCTAATGGAGAATAGAAAACTTCCTCGCGAATTCTACACACGTTCAAACGTTCTAACAGTTACACGAGAGCTTCTCGGGAAGCTTTTGGTTGTGCCCGTGCCTGATGGCACACGCGTGTCAGGAATTATTGTCGAAGCCGAAGCTTACCGCGGACCGCAGGACCGAGCCTCACATGCGTACGGCGGACGCAGAACAAATCGCACCGAGACGATGTACGGAATAGGCGGCACCGCTTATGTCTATTTTGTCTACGGAATGTATTACCAGTTCAATGTCGTAACCAACGTCAAGGACGTTCCCCACGCGGTGCTGATTCGTGCCGTTGAGCCAGTCGAAGGGATTGAAATAATGCGAACGCGGCGGCACAGCCAACCCGATCACAATCTCACCAACGGACCGGGGAAGCTGTGCATCGCATTGGGAATAGATGACAAACTCGATCGCGCCGACTTATTCGGCGAAAGAGTTTGGATTGAAGAAGCTGAAAAGATTTCCTCCCGCAAGATCGCTTCGGGCCCGCGTATCGGAATTGATTATGCTGAAGAGTGGGTAGACAAACCCTGGCGGTTTTGGATTCGTGACAACCCTTTTGTCAGCAGAGCGAAGATCGCCAGGCAGTGATGGAGGAGTCTCCTGCGATCGTAAATCTCTCCAGCCTCGCAGAGTGTTCGCGTCCGCAACTTCTCCGCTAATGTGTGCCGCGGCAGCGCTTCGCCCGATAACATCATCAGGCCAAACATCCGTGCTCTCCGCGAATCGCTTGGTCCGAAGTAAGCATTACGATCATCGCTAATAATTGTAGGGGCGTCTCCCAAGAAACCCTTCGTCCCGCGCCACAACGTTGCCGGGAGCGCAGGCGTTTTTTTCGGCGCACAAGTGTGCATCCGTTAGGCATGACGGCAACGATACAACCGAACTACGGCGGCGATCCGCTAGTCGCTGCCGTAGCGGACTTCCATGTGGCGAATGCGATAGCTGGCAGCAATCAGAACGAGAATAGTTACAATCACCAGACTGGGCACGGCAATCCAAGCAGGTGTTGGCTCAGCGACTACTGCGAAAGGTCCTTCCGACATGGGAACAGGAGTGAGCGATTGAAGGTAATGGATGACGCTGATCTTTTTGAGCAGTGGGGGCAGTAGAAAGTTAAGCCACTCCCAACCGTAAAGGAGGAGGGCCGGGATAATCGGGTTACGGAAGAATAAGCCAACGACAAGAAAGAAGGCGCCGTAACCGATGCAAGCAAGAATGGTAATGCCCGCGTAAGTAAGCAGTTGTCCCAGACCGGGACCATCAAAAAAGAACCGCCCGCTCTCGGCATAAAAGTGCGGGAAGTAAAGCAGGAGCATCGAAATCACGGTGGTGCCTGTGAAGAGTACGATCGAAGTGACTAATCCGGAGAAATACTTCCCGACAACTAACACCTCGCGCCGCACCGGACTCAAAAAGTAGAAGTGCAGACTTCTATCTACAATCTCGCCACGAAAAAGATTCATAAAGATCCAGGCGCAACCAAAGAAGACGACTGTTCGGAGAATGAGGCCGCCGTAAAAAATCGCGAAGATCATGCTGTACTGCGTAAAATCCTGCCACTCGCGGCCAGGTGGCGTAAAGGGAGCCAGAAGCGCCAGGGGAAGAATTGGTAACAAGGCGAGCAGGTATAACAGGATCGACCTGCGGCCGAGAAAGTTTTTCTCGATCTCCAGCCGGAAGATTGCCCGAACCTGCCGGATCCAGAGGGACCAGGGCAGAGACTGTTTCTCAGTTTTGGCTGATGCGATATCCACAGTTGAACTAATCATTCAGTTTGAAGCTCCAATGTTTCAGAGTCCAAGCTTTAGCTTGCTGGCAATGAAACCTGAAGGTTGAACTCTTAACTCACGAACTCGTTCCTTCGGAACCAATCAAGTACTGATACACCGCGCTCAGATCATCATCTACCGGCGCGATTGTCTCAATATTGATCTCACCTTCAGCGACGACGCGGTTCAGAAGCAAATAAAAGCGATCCGCGTCGCGTGTCTTCACAAACAGACCACGGCCGTCATCGTGAAGTCGGGCCTCCACAACGTGATCTTGATCGAAAACGTGCGCCGCAAGTTTCGAGGGCTTATCGCAACGGATGAAGATCTGCATCGGATGCTCTTCCATCTCGTCGCGTACGCCATGAATGTTTCCTTCCGCGACCACGTAGCCGTTGTTCAGCAGGACGACCCGGTCAGACATCATGTCAACTTCATGAAGGATGTGGCTCGAGATGATCAAGTGCAGACCTTCTGCCGCCAACTTGCGAAACAGCGCAATCGTCTCCGCCCGGACCATGGGATCCAGGCCATTCAGTGGCTCATCAAGAATGAGTACCGAGGGCTGGTGTGCGATTGACTGCGCCAATCGGATTCGCTGGCGCATGCCTTTGCTATAAGCGGCTACCTTTCGATCGGCGGCATCTAGTAGGTTGACTCGTTCCAGAGCCGTTATAGTGAACTCGTCTGCCTTCTTGCGATCAAAACCATGAACCAGTAGAAACGCCCTGATGAACTCGCGCCCGGTTAGTCCGCACGGAAAAGAATCAAACTGGGTGCAGTAGCCGAGCTTGCGAAAGAGTTGTTCTGGTCGATCTGAAGGTATGCCAAGAATCGAGATGCTGCCGCGTGTCGGGCGAAGCAAACCGGTCATCAGGTTCATCAAAGTGGATTTACCGGCGCCATTTGGCCCGACAAGGCTGGTGATGCCCCGCGCAATCTCCAGGTTGATGCGATTCACCCCGAGTATCTCTCCGTAAAACTTGGAGACATCGTCGAAGATGATCTTTTGTTCAGGCGTTTCTATCATCACAGTAAAATTTCGAATTGCGAATTGCGAATTGCTGATTTAAGAGACGAGGCATTCACCATGCCGCGCATCGGTGGTGTGAGACGACCATTGATTTCGCAATTTGAAATCCGCAATTCGAAATCTGCAGT
>JBGPNE010000505.1:0-3268 GCA_041487335.1 Pyrinomonadaceae bacterium | reverse complement strand
GCCAGGGTGAGACAATTGCCTACGTTGGTGATACAGGGAATGCTGGTGCCGGCAATTACCACTTGCATTTTTCGATTTCAATCATTGCGAACCCTAACCGTTACTGGGAAGGTACCAACATCAACCCATACCCGCTGCTTCGCAGATAATGAATCAAACAAGCAGTTCGCGGTGTTTCTGTTCACTTCTAGACGTCTCAGCATCTTGACGTTCGGTTATCGTGCAAGCTCCTGTCCCAGGTGGCTATCACACGCGGCAAGAGAGGGTAAGCGCGTTCGAATTCTGTGGGAACACCTGTTGCAAGAGAGTGACGACAAGCCGAATATCATCCTGCTCTGAAAGGAATCATCGGATGGATCTACATAAACGAAAGGGACGAAGAAAGATAAACCGGATTTTGCCATCGGCACTGCTGTGTTTGTTACTTCCTTTGGCTTTGAGCGGCTCGGCGTGTGTGATCCAGCCACCGGGGAACTCCAACTCTGCGACCATGAAGATATCGCCACCGCCGTCACCATCACCATCATCATCGCCCTCGCCACCAGCCACCTCGATCACGGCTGCCTCCGCTGTACCTGTGACATTACCAATTCTCGATGCATTCTTTGCATCCGACGAGGCGTTTGCCAAGGAGCTTAAGACGAAGCTTGATCTAACGGATCAACAAATAGAACGGCTGCGGTCTGTCGCACGCGAGGAAACCAGTAAGCTTCGGGAAAGGAACACCGGCTACCATAGCGGAACGACGGAGGCAGCTCGCGAGCTCGCCGCCAAACGGCTTGAAGAGATCATCGGAGAAGAAAAAGCGCAACAGCTCGCAGCTCTCGTTCGCGATCGCTGGCGCGGAACCGAAAGCGAGAGTGCGAATGTAACAGATGTAAAAACTGTCCCGGGAAGCGAAAGCTTGCCCAGCACGCCGAATTCTGTCCCGACTGATACACGCGTCGTTGTCAACGCTCCTGCTTACCGTATGGATGTATTTGAGAACGGGCGCCTGATAAAGTCCTACAAGATCGGCATCGGCTACCCGGAATTTCCCCTTCCCACCGGCCTCCGCAAAGCGCGAGCGATTATTTTCAACCCAACCTGGAAGCCCCCTGATGAGTCATGGGTTGAATCGCCTTCTTCCCAGGTTAAGGTCGGCGAGAAGGTGGAGGCGGGCAGTAAGCTAAACCCGCTCGGTCTGCTCAAGATTCCAATCGGATCGCCGTCACTGATACATGGTGGCAAAAGCCCGGCTAAACTCGGCACTTTTGCCTCGCACGGATGTGTCGGCCTGACCGATGCGCTGGTCCAGGATTTCGCCAAGCTGCTGGCCCACCTTGCGGGAGCGAAACTGTCTGATGCCGATATTGCCGGCTACAGGAAGAACCGAACTGAGACCAGGCAGCTAAACTTAAGTCAGCCAGTGCCGGTTGAACTGCGGTACGAAACCATCGTGGCGGAGGACGGAAAGCTGCACATCTATCGCGATGTTTATGACCGCAACACGAACACAGAAGAGAATCTGCGGGCGGTCTTGGAGGCATACGGTGTGAAGCTTGAGGATCTAACGGAGGAGGCGCAGACGCAGGTGCGAGAGGCCCTTGGGGAGATGTCTCGCGACTTGCGTGGCAAACTAGTTCAAACTGCGGCCGGAATTGCTAGCACTGCAGCTTCTTCAAGCTCCTCTCCGCAGGCTTCACCGACAGCCGTCGCTAAGGGACCCGGAAAAATAACGCGCGCCTTCAAAGGAAAGAAGGAGATTGTTATTGAGATTGCGGCGCTTAAGGGTAAGGGCTATCCGACAATGGCAGTTCGCGATGCGGGCAAAGGAAAGGCGAAGACCTGAGTTAGGTTTTAGACCTGCAGCGTAACTACACAACACTCGCCGCCTCACACGAGTCGAGCACCGGCTCTTCTTCGACCGGGACTCCTGTTTCTCCAAAATAAGGCCGTCCCGTCTCAATCGCCTCAAAATACTCTTCAATCCGCGAGAGGATCTCTTCCACTGAATGTGAGTGATAGAGGGAAGTGCGGAAGAGGGCGCCGCCCGCCAAGCCCCGTGTGAACTGCCCCGCAAGTTGCTTCATGCGATTGATGGCCGGAGTCTGAGGCATGTCTTCGCGCAGCATGTCGAAATACTCGAGCAAAATTGCGCGTTTGTCTGCAAGCGTCGGCTGAAAACTTTCATGGCCATACATCGCATCTTCAATTTGACGAAAGATCCATGGGTTAGCCATAGCTCCCCGGCCTATCAATACACCATCGCAGCCTGTCTCATGGAAACGAGCAAAGGCGCCTTCAATAGTCGCTACATCGCCGCTGCCTGAAACGGGAACGCTCACGACCGCCTTGATTTGTTTCACCAGGTCCCAGTTCGCCAATCCTCGATAACCCTGCTCTTTTGTGCGGCCGTGTAGCGCAATGTGCTCAACACCGCAGCTTTCGGCCAGCTTCGCCGTCTCTACTGCATTGATGGTGTGGTCGAAATAGCCCGCGCGGATCTTAATCGTCAACGGAATCTCAATCGCCTTCTTAAGCTCTTTTAGAATTGTCTCAAGTCGCTCATGGTCCTTCAATAAACCCGAGCCGCCGCCATGCTTCACGACTTTGGGCGCGGGGCATCCACAGTTTATGTCAAGAATGTCTGCCCCGACCTCTTGCGCCATCTCCGCGGCCATGCGCATTCGCTCGGGCTGGCCACCAAAGATCTGCACGGCAAATGGCCGCTCGTCGGCATAGAAACGCATCTGGCGTTTTGATTTCGGATTGCTGCGCGTTAAGCCTTCGACTGAAATAAACTCCGAAACCGTCAGCCCCACACCGCCGCGACGCTTGATGAGTCGCCGAAACGACACGTCTGTCACCCCCGCCATCGGTGACAGGATTAGCGGTGGGTTGATTTCCACGTCGCGAATCTGGAATGATTTAATCTCTGGTATCACGGCTTAATCCTTACGGGCGTTCCCAGAGACAGATAGTATGCGCTTCTTTCGTTTTTCGTGAACAGGTAAAAATCCCCTTCGGGCGTACAGCCATCACCCTCCCGTTTCTTATCATCCACCGGATTGAAGCCCAGGCCAATGTGATAACACCCAACTGCAGAATTGATCGCTCAAGCGGGGTCCGTGTCTAACAATTCTTCGCTCAATAGTTCATACAGCGTGCTTGCTTCCTGGCGTGAGGTTTGGCGAGACGTTGGTACTGACACAACTCTGATTTTTGTGACCCTATCGCGACGACGGATCGCGATCTCATCCCCTGGCTTGACGGGATGTGCAGACTT
>JBGPNE010000504.1:0-3275 GCA_041487335.1 Pyrinomonadaceae bacterium | reverse complement strand
GGGAAAAGATAGTGCAGGAGAATACTGAGATGTAATTCACCACCAAGAACCCTCGGCTAACAGCTTACTGCCACTCTCATCTTTGATTTTGGCGGCTTACGACGGTCTTAAAGAAATCAATCGCGGATCTTGGGGCGAGTCGGTTACCTTGACACTTATAAACCCTGACTGCTACATTACGCGGTCTTTTTTGATACAGCACGCTTTAGCTTTCGTTCACAAAAGGAGTCTGCTTGAGTACCGAATCAGGTTATTTATTCACGTCAGAGTCTGTTACCGAAGGTCATCCCGACAAAATAGCCGATCAAATCTCGGACGCGATTTTAGATGCCGCGCTTTCGGAGGACGCGACCGCTCGAGTTGCTTGCGAGACTTTGGTTACGACCGGGTTAGTAGTCATTGCCGGCGAGATAACGACGAACGCTCGCATCGACTACACCAAGGTGGCGCGAGACACCATCCGAGACATCGGTTACACAAGAGCGAAATTTGGCTTTGACTCTGAAACGTGCAGCGTGCTCTCCGCTCTCGACCGTCAGTCTCCTGATATTGCTATGGGCGTCGATACAGGCGGCGCGGGCGACCAGGGATTGATGTTTGGCTTTGCCTGCAATGAGACCCCGGAGTTAATGCCACTTCCGATTCAGCTCGCGCACATGCTTTCGCGCCGCTTGGCTGAGGCTCGCAAATCAGGTGAACTTCCATATCTGCGTCCGGATGGTAAATCGCAAGTCACAATCGAGTATCGCGATGGCCGACCCTTTAGAGTTGAAGCGGTTGTGATCTCCTCCCAGCATGATCCAAACGTAAGCAACGAACAACTTCGGGCTGATATCGCAGAAAAGGTAATTCGACATACAGTCCCTTCCGAACTACTCGACAAAGATACTAAGTACCATATCAATCCCACTGGTCGTTTCGTGACCGGTGGACCCCAGGGCGATGCTGGGCTAACAGGACGGAAAATTATCGTCGACACTTATGGGGGTTATGCGCCCCATGGTGGCGGCGCCTTCTCCGGCAAAGATCCTACGAAAGTAGATCGCTCGGCCGCTTATATGGCCCGCTATGTAGCGAAAAATATTGTCGCTGCTGGCCTCGCGGATCGCTGTCTAGTTCAACTGGCGTACGCCATCGGTGTCGCTGATCCCGTTTCAGTGCTCGTCGACACCGGAGGCACTGGCCGCGTTAGCGAGCCCCTGCTCGCAAAACTTATACGTGATAACTTTGAACTTACACCTGGCGGGATAATGGAACAGCTTAAACTTCGTCGCCCCATCTATAAGGCCACGGCGGCCTATGGCCACTTTGGAAGAGAAGAAGATGGCTTCAACTGGGAAAGGACTGATAAAGCCGAGTCACTTCGTGACGCCGCAGGGGTCTGAGTATTCAGGATGCCCGGTAGATCTCAACCAAAATTCATTCTAAAAAGAGGAAATTTTAATGAGTGCAACGCGTTCACTTCAGTTCGACGTGAGGGATGTAGGTTTGGCGGGCCAGGGGAAGCAGCGCATTGATTGGGCCGAACGGGAGATGCCTGTCTTGCGCCTGATCAGGGAACGGTTTGCCGTAGAAAAGCCGCTGAAGGGGATAAAGCTTCTCGCTTGCGCCCATATAACAACCGAGACAGCGAATCTGGCGAGAGCTCTGCAGGCTGGCGGCGCCGAGGCAGTTCTCATCGCCTCTAATCCCCTCTCCACGCAGGATGACGTGGCAGCATCCCTCGTCTCAGACTGGGGGATTCCAGTTTATGCGATTAAGGGTGAATCAACTGAGACCTACAACCGGCATCTGCGAACGGCTCTCGATTACCGTCCCGACATCGTCATTGATGATGGCTCTGACGTGGTCGCAACGCTCATTAAAGAACGAGCGGCGCAGGTTAAAGAACTCATTGGATCAACTGAAGAGACAACGACGGGAGTTCAACGCCTCCAAGCCATGCAAGCGGCGGGAGTTTTGAGTTTCCCCTCTATTGCAGTGAACAACGCCCAAACTAAACATTTCTTTGATAACCGCTATGGTACGGGTCAATCGACGCTCGACGGCATAATTCGAGCCACCAATATTCTTCTGGCGGGACGAAATTTCGTTGTGGCCGGCTACGGCTGGTGCGGAAAGGGTGTGGCGTTGAGAGCGCGTGGTATGGGCGCAAACGTGATCGTCACCGAAATTGATCCCATCAAGGCTGTGGAAGCCGTGATGGACGGTTTTCGTGTAATGCCCATAGCCGAAGCCGCGGCGCTCGGAGATATATTTGTCACTGTTACCGGCAATCGCCATGTGATTGATGGCCTACACTTCGAACGCATGAAAGACAGTGCGATCGTTTGCAACAGTGGTCACTTCGATCTCGAACTCAACCTGGTGGCTCTTCGCGAAATGTCCCACCCGCCGATCAACATCCGGCCGTTTGTGGAAGAGTACAAGATTAAGGCGAGCGGCAGACGCGTCATCGTACTTGGGGAGGGCAGATTAATTAATCTGGCAGCAGCAGAGGGACATCCAGCAAGCGTCATGGACATGAGTTTCGCCAATCAGGCACTCTCAGTTGAGTACCTTGTCAAGCACAAGGGCGAACTTGAGCCGGGTGTACACGTGTTGCCGCGGGAGGTCGATACGGAGATCGCCAGCCTTAAACTGCGGGCACTCGGGCTTTCGATCGATACACTCACGGCAGAACAGGTCGAATACATTTCCAGTTGGGAAACGGGCACCTAATCCTAGGTACGGATCCGGGAAAGAAAGTAAACGCCGGCCGCCGCAAAAATAACTGGCGGGGACCAGGCGGCTACCGCGGGCGGAAGCAATCCGTGATTGCCTAACTGCTGGAATCCTCCTCCGATTCCCCAGTAAGCTGTACTGACGCCCACCGCAACGCACAAGGCAATGATGGCCCCCTTCCTGCCGAAAGAAAGAGCCAGCGGCATTCCTATGAATGCCATTACAATCACACCGAATGGCCCCGCATACTTGCGTTGAAGCGCAAGCGCTAACGCCGATACCCCCATTCCTCGCCGTTTGGCTGACTTTAAGTAACCGCTTAACCCTGTCGCGCTTAATTGTGATGGCTTATCTATAGTTGGCTTAAACACCTGTACCGATTCGACTCCTGCTATTTCTGTCTCGCCAGCAATTTGCCGTTCAACTTCCCTTCCTCGCAGGCTCAGAGTCTCGGAGTCCTTGATCACCATTCGGTTATTTGCGGTCAACAGGGCTGTGGTTCCAGTCGTAACGCTCGCAAGGTGAACAGCTTGCCCATCAAGTTCATAAAT
>JBGPNE010000503.1:0-3277 GCA_041487335.1 Pyrinomonadaceae bacterium | reverse complement strand
CAAGAATCTTAATCCAGAGTTGCTCGGCTTTGTCTGCCGCTGTGTAAACTTCAAATCCATCTTCACCGGTGTAACCGGTGCGCGAGACGATCGCCGGGACATCGTCAACCTCGCCCTCGCTAAAGTGATAATACTTAATCTCAGCGAGCGGAACCGTGGTGAGCTTTTGCAAGATCGAAAGCGCGTCGGGACCCTGCAGAGCGATTTGGCAATACTCAGCGCTCGCATTACGCAGGTCAACGTTCTCATCTCCGCGATGTGAGATGATCCAATCCCAATCCTTATCGGTCGTTCCGGCGTTTACCACCAGCAGCAGATGATCTTCAGCAAAGCGATAGACCAGAAGATCGTCTATGACCGTCCCCTCCGGAGTTGTCAGGGCGGAGTATTGCGCCTGGCCATCGATCAGTTGTGTGGTGTCGTTGGATGTTAGACGATTAACGAAGGCAATCGCGTCAGCTCCGCGCACATCTATCTCGCCCATGTGCGACACATCGAACAGACCGGCGTGAGTGCGCGTGCGCAAGTGCTCGGTCATCGTCCCTGCGGGGTACTGGACGGGCATGTCCCACCCGCCGAATTCAACCATGCGTCCACCCAGACGGCGATGCGCGCTGTTAAGCGGTGTTCTCTGGAGTTCCAGGGCTGGTGCAGTCACGCGTGTTTCAGGCCGTTAACTAAAGCCTTCTGATAATCAAATTCGATTGCACAGGTGAAGTCGCAAACCTAACATGCCGTCCTGAGAGCGTCAAGCGGCACGTGCATGACGCGCAAGCTAACAGCTTGCGATACAATTCTCTTTAATGACCCGAGGCTTGTTCTATATCGTCGCGGTTTTTCTTCTGGTGCTGGTGAACGGCTTCTTTGTCGCTTCAGAATTCGCGCTCGTGGGAGTGCGGCGTTCGCGCATTGAGACCATCGCGGCCCAGGGAAATCGCAGCGCCCAGCGACTACTGCGGCTGCTGGATGATCTCAATGCCTACATTTCAGCAACTCAGCTTGGCATTACCATGGCGTCTCTGGCCCTGGGTTGGATCGGCGAGCCGGTCTTTGCTCATCTGCTCGAGGCGCCGTTGCAGGGAGTAGTTTCCGACGTAACGCTGCACACAATTTCTTTTACGGCGGCCTTTACGATCATCACGTTTCTGCACATCGTTCTTGGTGAACTGGCGCCCAAGACTTTTGCGCTGGAGCGCACCGAGCGAGTGGCACTGGCGATCTCGTGGCCGATGGACGCTTTTTACAGGGTCTTCTATTGGCCCATACGCCTGCTTAATTGGGCTGGGACGCACACCGTTCGCGTGTTCGGGCTACATGCTTCGGGCGATCATGCTTCGGCCTATACGGAAGAAGAGTTGCGGCGTCTGGTGGATATTTCGGTGAAGAGTGGCCATCTTGAGTCAGGCCAACAGCAACTGCTTCACCGCGCGTTTGAGTTCGCAGAGGTGGGAGTACGCGAGGCCATGGTTCCGCGCTCACAAGTTAAGGCCGTGCCGGTCACGGCCACTCTTGAACAGGTCCGATCGGTCTTTCTGGCCACGGGCTTTTCGCGCTTGCCGGTTTACCGAGAGCGCAGCGACAACCTCATCGGCGTCGTGTACCGGAAAGATCTGGACATGGGGCAGATCCAAGATGAGGGATTTGATCTGGAAAAGCTGATGCGGCCACCCGTTTTTGTTCCCGAGACGGTTTCCGCCGGCGAGGCGCTCAAGCAGATGCAGTCATCGCGAGGGCACTTCGTTTTTGTATTGAACGAGCACGGAGGAATAGAAGGCATTCTGACTCTGGAGGATCTGCTCGAAGAGATCGTGGGAGAGATAAGCGACGAATACGACCAGGAAGTAAGAGAACAGATTGTGGCAGAGCAGGGCTCGTATGTTCTGGACGGAATGCTGGCGGTCCGCAACGCAAATCAACAACTGGGCCTCGAACTGCCGGAGGACGAAGGCTATGCGACGATCGCAGGTTTCCTTATGGCCGAGGCGGGGAGAATGCTGTACGAGGGCGACACGGTTGAATACCACGGAGCTGTTTTCAGAATCGAGCGCGTGGACGGGTGGCGCATTCGGCGAGTTCGCTTCACGCCCGCGACTACCGCGAGTGCCTCTAAAGGGACTTTGGTCCCACTCGTCTTTGCCTTTGTGGGCTCGACTTTAGTTTAGTGAGGGGTGTCTCTGGGTACCGGTGCATTTTCAAACTGTACCCATGGAGCATGAGATCTCGGGGGAGAATCGAACGTTCTTTACGGCTTTCCCGCAGGGTTACTAGACCGGGCGGTTGACGCCCGGGTTAAGGCAACTACGGCGAAAGCCACCGTCATGATTGTCGCTGTGATCGCCGGAACAAAAAAATAGAAATCTTGATCAGTCTCAGAGTATTAGATAGCCTCGCAGCATGGAATTGCTCATCATCTCAATATTCATCCTGGGCTATTCGGTCATCGCGTTTGAGCACCAGCTCAAGATCAACAAGGCGGCCAGCGCTTTGCTCACGGGGGTGTTGTGCTGGACGGTCTATGTTTTGTTCTCGCCCAATAGAGGTATTGTTTCTGAGGAACTCACGCATCATCTGGGCAACCTGTCGGGAATTCTTTTCTTTCTCATGGGCGCGATGACGATTGTTGAGCTGATTGACGCACATGATGGATTCGAAGTCGTCACTAGTCGCATTACCACCGCCAGTAAACGAAAGCTTCTATGGATAATCAGTTTCCTTGCCTTCTTCCTTTCCGCGGCGTTGGATAACCTCACCACGGCTATTGTAATGGCGTCTGTGACCAGGAAACTCCTCGCGGACAAGAAAGAGCGGATGTTCCTCGTTGGAATGGTTGTTGTTGCCGCGAACGCTGGAGGCGCCTGGTCGCCGATCGGAGATGTCACGACTACCATGCTTTGGATTGGTGGGCAGATTACGAGCGGCAACATCATCATAAAGCTCATCGGTCCGAGTTTGATTTGTATGCTGGCGCCGCTCGTTGCCCTTTCATTCATCATGAGAGGGAACGTAAAGAAGCATGCTGACGAAACTTCATCATCAGGAAGCGGTCTATCCACGGTGTTCGAAAGGAATTTGGTTTTTTTCGGCGGCGTTAGCCTGCTGGTGCTTGTTCCTGTTTTCAAAACCGTTACGCATCTTCCGCCTTACATGGGCATTCTTTTGGCGTTAGGCATTCTTTGGGTACTGACGGAGCTTGTTCATCATGAAAAGGATGGAAGCGAAAAAGGCCATCTCTCCGTGGCGCATGCCCTGCGAAAGATTGACATGACCAGCATTCTTT
>JBGPNE010000502.1:0-3279 GCA_041487335.1 Pyrinomonadaceae bacterium | reverse complement strand
GGAAGTATTCGTAGGTATTGATCTTGTTATAAGTAACGCAGGGACTGAAAACGTCCACGAGCGAAAATCCTTTATGGGCGACGGCTCCTGCAAAGAGTTCCGCCAGATGTTTGCTCTCGCCTGAAAAACCACGCGCGACGTAGGTTGCGCCAGAGACAAGCGCCAGGGCGATGGGGTTGATCGGCAGTTCAAAATTGCCTAAAGGCGTCGACTTGGTGCGCACGTCTTTCATCGTAGTGGGCGAGGCCTGGCCGGTGGTCAATCCGTAAATCTGATTGTTCATCACAATGTAGGTCAAATCCAGATTGCGGCGCATAGCGTGGATGAAATGTCCCAGCCCGATTCCATAACCATCGCCATCTCCGCCAGTAATCACTACGTTCAAGTCATGATTGGCGAGCTTGATTCCGGTAGCGATCGCTACGGCGCGACCGTGCAAGCTGTGCACTCCATAAGCATGGATGAAGCCGGGCAGGTTCGATGAACAGCCGATGCCGGAGACGATCATCAGATCTTTGGGCTTGATGCCTAGCCTTCCAGCAGCGATTTGAAGCGCGCGCAGCACTCCGAAATCACCACACCCTGCACACCAGTCTGGTTCAACCTCGCTTTCGTAGGTAGCAATGGGCAATTCAATTACTGTAGCCATATCCGCATCTCCTTCTAGGTTTGGAGTCCCGAGTCTAGAGTCTGGAGTCTGGAGTCCGGAGTCCGGAGTCCTTATTTCGGGGTTTTGACTCTGGACTCACGACTCCAGACTCCTGACTCTTTAGCCTGCCTCTGCCTTCAGAGTCTTAACGGCTTGCCATGAGTAAGTTGAGCCAGTAGCGGCCCCGATACACAAATCGCCGCGCGTTTCGCCACTGTCGCGGGCTACCATCTCAATTAGCCACAGCGGCTCGCCGTATTCACTCTGCTCAATCTTCTCAATCTTCCCCGGTCGGACTTTATCCGCCAAATGCACACGAACGTAGTGATAGGCCATCTCACGCGCCTCTTCGAGCGTGACATCAGTCGAACGCGGCTGGCCTTCAAGGATGGCGCGCAGTTGTTCCACGATGTGATGTGGTTCGAACGGTTCACCATCGTACTTCAGGAGCATGTCATCAACACTGAAGCCGGTTTCGGCACGCAGATGACGCGCGAACTGCCCGGTGTAATTGACTTCAACACACACGGTGCGCTTCGTGCCGCGGAGGATTTCGCTCACCTCCCTGGCATGAAAAGGGTAGAGGTATTTAATCTGAAGATGATTAGCGCGGATGCCCGCGAGAGCAAGTAAAGCAATGGCTTCACCAATCACGCCTTTCGTCGAGCCCCAGCCGATCAGAGTGACCTCGGCATCAGGTGGGCCTTCCAGTCTAGGCGGAGTCAATTCCTGCAAGACCTTCTCAAGCTTACGCATGCGCTTCTCCTGAATCTTGCGCCGCATGGGCGGGCTGGTGAAGACATCGCTGATCACAACGCCTTCTTCGTCGTGTTCGTCAGATGCTGCCACATACATCGCTCCCTCGGTGCCAGGCAGGACGCGCGGCGAGACTCCCGAGCGGGTGAATGCGTATCGTTTGAACTGTCCCTTCTCGTCAGACCATTCGGAAACGATTTCACCGCGCTCGATCGGCACATCATGGCGCAAAGCATCAGGCTCGATGGTCTCCGGGTGCTCTGAGAGCAGCAAGTCGGAAATGATTGTGACGGGGAGCTGATACTTCTCCGCAAGGTTGTGCGCCTCAACCGCCGTGTAGTAACAATCAGTTGTATCGGTGGGCGCAATGATAACGCGAGGGTAATCGCCTTGAGACGCGCCGAAAACCTGATTGAGATCAGCTTGCTCAGTTTTTGTGGGGATACCGGTAGATGGACCGCCCCGCTGGACTTCGATGATCACTACTGGCGCTTCGATCATTCCCGCCTGTCCGATGGCCTCTGTCATTAAAGCAAATCCCCCGCCTGACGTGCCGCACATCGCGCGCACCCCAGCGTGCCCAGCGCCTATAGCCATGTTGACAACCGCCAACTCATCCTCGCATTGCTTGACTAGCACGCCGCACTTGGCTCCATGCGCAGCCATCCAGTGCAGGACAGATGAAGCTGGCGTCATCGGATATGCGGAGTAGAACTTGCATCCGGCTGCAACCGCGCCGAAGGCAAAAGCCTCATTGCCAGTTATGAAAGGTCGCCTGATGCGCGTGTAATTCCATTCATAACCAAGCGGGACAAAATTGTCTTTCGCGTAATCGTACCCGGCTCTAGCAAGCCCGACGTTCTGCTCGACGACTGCTTCACCTTTGTGCTTGAAGGTATCTGCCAACACACTCGTTGCCATGTCAAACTCCAGTGCGAGCAAATAGAGGAGGGCACCCACCGCTACAGTGTTTTGCATTATAGGCTGAAGGCGCCCAAAAGTTTTGGTTAGCTCCTTAACGGGCAATGGGACGGCCAGAACCTGGCTGCTAACGAGCACCGCATCGCATTTGAGTTTGTCGGCGTTGTATATGATGGCGCCACCGGGTTCGACCTCACGGGCGTGGCGTTCAATTGCATCTTGATTCAGTGCGATTAGCACATTCAGATGGTCCCCATGCGAGCAGACCTTCTTCTCGGCTATGCGCACGCGCAGCCAAATATGGCCGCCGCGAATCACCGATTGGTAACTATTGTAAGCAGATACATAGAGGCCAAGACGACTACAAGTTTTCGCAATCGTGTCCCCGGTCTTGTCTAATCCGTCTCCAGCGGCTCCTCCAATACCAACATTAACATCTCTCTCATTTACCATGGGTAGGCTCCTTCGAACTAGGTAGAAAGCCCCTCTAAAGAACAATCAACTGGACGAATGAAAGAAAGCTTCGATACTGGCGGCTAATAGTATCAATGTTGAGCGACTAGCTCAACATCTGGAGTTTGGACACTTGCAAGCGACCACAGTTGGAACAGACGTTCGGCACCAGCAATTTGCTTTAGTGCCGTAGGCACGAAATGTTTATAGCGACGAGGCATCATTTCTTATACTTACCTCACAGAGTCTCTCGGACGAAGACGGGCGACAGGGTTTAACTGCCTTCTCGTTGACGCTGGCGGAAGCGGCGAACCTTTGCCAGGTTGCCGCAATCATTCATGGCACACCACTGTCGGCTGCGGTTGCGGCTTGTGTCCAGAAAGAGCCATCCGCAATTGTCGCCGCCGCATTGCCGTAGCCTCGACAGATCCCCAGAAGTCAGCAGCCCTGCCGCTGACAAGGCTAACGGCCAGAGCATGCGGTCCAACGCATCGTCGCGG
>JBGPNE010000501.1:0-3281 GCA_041487335.1 Pyrinomonadaceae bacterium | reverse complement strand
ACTGTGCTGGTGATCTAAGATCCCGAGGGTCGCTACGCCCGCACACGTACCGAACTATCATTGGGCTGTTGGCCTGCACCGGGTTGCGAGCCAGCGAAGTTGTTAGGCTTAGAGTCAGTGATATGCAGCTTAATCTCGATCCACCAGTACTCCACATCTTTGAAACGAAGTTTCGTAAGTCAAGATTGGTACCGCTGCACTCTACGACGGCAGAGGTGCTCCGTCATTACAAGAAACTGCGTTCTGAAGGAGAAGTCGTTCGGCTGGCGGATCCTGCCAAGGGTGTCCCGTCCCCTACTATACCCTCAAGAATCTATTCGCCCGTCTGGTTAGGCGCGCGAGTGTTCCAGCGGCCAATAATCAACGCAGTGCAAGCTTGCACTCGCTCAGACATTCCTTCGCCGTTCAGCGCTTAACCATTTGGTACAAGGAAAGACGTGACGTTCGATCTCTTGCTGCTCACCTTTCAGTGTATATGGGCCACGCTCATTTGAGCGCTAGCTACTGGTACTTATCAGCATCGCCCGATCTGTTGAATGCGGCGGCAGACCGCTTCTACATCTATACGAGAAAGGAAGGCGAACATGACTGACTCCGCCCCCTTACAGAAATCTCTTGCAGCGCTTCTTTGCCGAACACATAGGGCATCACAAATGTGCTAGTCTGCAAACCGTGGCCTGCTATCGCGACACGTTTCGGATGCTGCTCGAGTTTGTTCAAAGGCAACACCATACAGAACCTTCTGTGCTGCGAGTAACCGATCTGGACCTCCCAACAATCTTGAAGTTTTTAGACTACCTCGAACAGGAGAGAAAGAACTCAATTCGCTCACGCAATCTCAGGTTGGCAGCGATCCGTTCGTTTTTCCGCCTGGTAGCACTCCGGGATCCAGAGCAGGTTGATCTTGCCAGTCAAATACTAGCCATCCCTGTAAAGCGTTCCGAACGCAAACTCGTAGGATACCTGACCAGGGTGGAAGTCGAAGCAATCCTTGCAGCGCCAGACCTAAGGAAATGGCAGGGACGCCGGGATTATGGATTGTTGCTGACATTCGATAACAGTGGCGCCCGCGTGTCGGAACTGATCGCCTTG
Source organism: Pyrinomonadaceae bacterium (assembly GCA_041487335.1). Taxonomy (GTDB): domain Bacteria; phylum Acidobacteriota; class Blastocatellia; order Pyrinomonadales; family Pyrinomonadaceae; genus PSRF01. The sequence continues at coordinate 2,189 of JBGPNE010000501.1, read as the reverse complement.
GAGCCAAGCCAAGTGCATTTCGGCCAAAGCAACTCTCTGACGCTTATGAACCTTAACTTCTCTTATACCCTTTCTGCGGCCGCAATCACCCACTAGCACTCGCTCTGTTAACCGTGGCACAAGCTGCGCGCGCAACGGCTCACCAAAAACCAGGATCTCAAGCTTCGGATGTATCGATGAAAACTTCTATCGCGGCGCCCAACCGAACGAGAATCCAGTGTTTTCACGACTCTCAATTTGCGTTAGGCCTCTGAAGTATCCAGAGTCCGTACACGGCTATTGCGATGATTAATCCTATTTGCGCGCGGAAAGGTCTGTGCGATCTATACGAGGTGCGACCCATAGAGCTGACCCTGATGGTCGGAGTGCGTGCACCGCAGCAGTTGCACGCGGTCTTCCTGGCTTGTTGATCCAACTTCGCAGTCCACCGAGGGACTGAGTAGCCGCCATTGCTAAGCCGTCTGAGCCAGGTATTCGGTGAGCTTCTTCTCTCTGACCACGAGAAAGTGCTCCTCGCTCTTCTCAATCAGGCCGAGCTGTCTAAATCGCTGCATGAACATGGTGATTCGCGGGCGTGTAGTGCCGACCATCGCCGACAGTTCTTCGTGTGAAATTCGCTTTTCTATGCGAATGCTTCGAGGGTCTTTCTTGCCCAGCCTGTGCGCTAGTTGCAGCAGAATCGTCCCCAACCGATGTTCACAATCATCCATCACGAAATTCGCGATGATCTGTGTTTGATCTGCAATGCGTTCCGCCAGGTAACGAGTGAATCCCTCAAGCAGCGAGTCATTAATTAGATGGGTGAAGAGCTTGGAACAAGGAATGAGCTTCAGCTCCGTCTCTTCCATTGCCGTCGCTGTTTCCATGCGTTCGCCTGGTCCTGCGATGCACATTTCTCCGAAAACATCCCCCGCAGCGTAGATGGCCAGGATGCATTCTTTACCGTCCGGGGAGACCGTAACCAGTTTGACCTGGCCGCTTTCAATGAAGTAGACCGTGGCGCCCTTGTCTCCGCAATTGTAGATGTTGGTGTGCTTCGCAATCTTGATGGCGCGCGAGCCGCGAGTCTCTCGGCGCAACGAATCACGCAGTTGCTGTTTGAACATGTCGGTCAGAGCAGTTTGTTGAATCATAATGTCCCCAATCCTATCAATGCACCGATCCGCCAGCGATTAACCTTACCCCGGTACGCTTCTCAGACGGTTGTTTTTCTGTGAGCGAACATCCTGAGTAATCCGTTGATCGCCAGATGAAGCAAGATGTACACGAAGAGTGCGACGATGTACGAAAGCTTGAATTGGAATCGTCCCCTCGTTAGATCAGGCATGAGCGTTTTGAAAGCCAGCAGCAGAGGAGCCGTTAGCGCGTCGATAAAGGCCTTAAATGCATTTGTTTCCCGCGCCCCCAACAACTCGAGAAGAATCTCGAGACCTATCAGCGAATAGACGAGGTAGAAGACATAATCAACGACCTGCGAAACGCGCGCCGCGGCACGACCTCGGTCGATCTCGGCTTCAGTGTCGACTAGTTCCCCGACTGCTTTTTCCCTGAGGTGTTCACCGATTGCGGCAGTCTCCGCGTGATGTTGCTCATCGTTCTGATTTGCCTGCCGCGAAATCTCTCCCTGCATTTCGCGGCGGACTTCTCCTTTTAGGTCTTGATGCCGAGCCGCGCGTTCTGATTCGTCAATTGCGAGTTTCTCATCTTCCAGCATTGTTTGGCCTCCCTTGTTGAAGATCACGTTGGCCGCCTCTAGTCGATCATGTTAAGAGGGCGACGAAGAGTTTGACGAATGGGGTCGTTCGTTAGAGCGCGACTCGGCGGCCACTCAGCAGTTCAACCACGAAGAGCACTAGCGCTACGAGGAGCAGCAAGTGCACCAGCGCGCCTCCGATGTGCGTGATCACGCCCAACAGCCAAAGAACAAACAGAACTAGCAGAACTGTCCATAGCATGTTCGTTTCTCCTCTCTGGTCCCTCCTCATCACGATAAAGGCAAAGTCCGTGCCCGCGGGTTCTACAGAGACTGCCCTGAACTCTAAGCAAGCTGGTTCTGCGCTCTTTTGGTGTTCCAGCAATAGCCGCGCGGCTAATGACCTTCGTTGGCGAGTGTGTACGATTTTCCTTCGACTGTACGCGAACGGTACATCTCGGCGTTTGGCACCACACCCATTTGGCGGGAAGTTGTT
>JBGPNE010000500.1:0-3286 GCA_041487335.1 Pyrinomonadaceae bacterium | reverse complement strand
GGCAGCGAGGGCCGAGGCGTAAGGAGCAAACGTGGTTCCTTCGAGCGCCGGCGAAAGGTCTTGCAACTCCATCCCCTGAATTCGTAGGTCAGGCTTATCAGAGCCCCAACGCCGCATCGCTTCTGCAAACCTGAAACGCGGAAATGGCGCTGCTAGCTTCGCTCCGATCCTGTTGAACACGCTCACAAACAGTCCCTCGGTCAGCGCGTATATCTGGTCGAGCGTGGCAAAGCTCAACTCCACATCGAGCTGCGTGAATTCGGGCTGCCGGTCGGCGCGCAAGTCTTCATCGCGGAAGCAGCGCGCGATCTGAAAGTATTTGTCCAGGCCCGCGATCATGCACAACTGTTTGAATAACTGCGGCGACTGCGGCAGCGCAAAAAACTTTCCCGGTTGAACGCGAGAAGGGACAATATAGTCGCGCGCTCCTTCAGGTGTCGACTTGATCAGAATCGGTGTTTCGATCTCCGTGAAGCCTTGTTCGTCCATGTAGCGCCGAATCTCTGCCAGCACGCGATGGCGGAGTCTCAGGTTCGCCTGAAGCTGAGGTCGGCGCAGATCGAGATAACGATACTTCAGACGCAGGTCTTCGCTGGCGAGGGCGTCAGAGCTCACAGTTTCGAGTTGGAAGGGAAGCGTGCGCGCGTCGTTGAGAATGTACAACGCCCGTGCACTCACCTCCATTTCGCCGGTTGCCAGCTTTGGATTCCGCTGGTTCTCGTCGCGCAACATCACTTCGCCGTTAACGGCGATGACGTATTCTCCCCGCAGCTCTTTCGCTTTCGCGTGCGCGTCGGACGCGTCGTCGGCGTTAAAAACTACCTGTGTGATGCCTTCACGGTCACGCAGATCGATGAACGTGAGCACGCCGAAATCGCGGCGCCGCGCGACCCAGCCCATCAATGTGACAGTCGTTCCCACGTCATCAGGGCGCAACGCACCGCAGGAATGTGTGCGCTTCAGATTTCCAAGATGATCCAGCATATCTCTTGGGATCCTTATTGAGATATCAATCTCGCAATAGCAAACGCAGCCCCTGCCGCAACGCTTCCAATCAAAGCTGTTTGCAGCGCACTCCGCAATGGCTTCATTCCTGTGAAGCGACCTTTCACAAAACCAAAGACTAACAGGGCCAGAAGCGTTACGGCGATCGAGAAGAGCAAGGCAGTTGAAGCAGTGTTCATGACAATGTAAGGCGTGAGAGGAATAAATCCTCCGGCAACGTAAGCTCCGCCGATTGTAAATGCGCTAACCGTCGCACGCTTCGGATCCGGCCGCTCGAGACCGAGTTCAAACCGCATCATGAAATCGATCCAGTTTTTGGGCTGCTTGCGTAAAGCCTGCACAATCGGACGGGTTTCTTCCTCTGTTAGGCCGTATGATTGAAATACTTCCGCGACCTCCCTCATCTCCTCATGAGGAATTTCCGCAACCTCACGTTTCTCGCGTTCACGTTCCTTCGCATAATGTTCGGCATCGCTCTTCGCCGCGAGATAACCACCGAGACCCATTGCAATAGAGCCGGCCGCAATCTCGGCCAGACCCGCCGTGACGATAATACCGGTGGGGTTGGGTTGTCCCGCCAGACCCCCGGTGAGACCAGCTGCAAGCGCAAATGGAACGGTCAAACCGTCTGACATTCCAATTACGATATCGCGGACTACTTCGCTGGCTGTGAAGTGGCGTTCGATGTGTGGCGTTTGCGGCATGAGCCTCTCCAGAGAGAAGTATGCAACCTACAAGATCTCTTCCTTCGGCTTGCGCTTTTTGTCCCACGGATTGGCCACGTAATATTCTGGTGCCTCCGTTTGATGCACGAGCTTCAGGTTTTCGATTGCGGCTATGCTGCTCTTCTCAAATTCGGCGACACTTCCGCTGAAAGCAACCTTTCCTGAGTCCAAGACGATGATCTTGGTTTCAGGGATCTGCTCAGGCGTGGCTTTGCTAACCGCGATCTCACCCTTGCCGTCTTCCGACGCCCGATAGCTTGCCAGGTAGGGAATCTCGTGAAGTTTTTTCGTCACAAAGAGCGAGGAGATGTTATTTACGTCGCGAGCGCGAATAATCAAATCAAGAATCTGCACCGCAACTATCGGATCGAGACTCAGGGTCGGTTCATCAAACAACATAATGGAAGGCCAACCGATCATCGCGCGCGCAATCTCAACGCGGCGTTTCATACCACCGGAGAGTTCCTCGGGTAATTTTTCGTCCTCCCCCTCAAGGCCAACAAACCGAAGCACCTCACAGACGACTTTGTAAATTCTATCTTCCTCCCAACCATGTTCCTCCAGGCGATAAGCAGCGTTGTCGTAAACCGACATTCCGCTGAAAAGCGACTCCTCTTGAAAGACGATGCCCATCGAACCACCCCGCACAGCGAGCAACTCCGACTCGTCGAGGTTTTCAATCTCGCGTCCCTCCACAAAGATCTGCCCTTCGTCAGGTCTCAGAAGTCCCATCGCGAGATGCAAAAGGACCGACTTGCCTGAAGCCGAGGCACCGGTTAGGAAGATCATCTCCCCGCGCTCAAGCCGAAAGCTGATATTTGTGAGCGCGGGTTTGTCGTCAAAGCTCAACGACACATCGCGAAACTCGAGCTCAGCATTCGTGGAAGCTGTGTTTGACGTTTGAGAAGTCATACTTTTTCTTCCAGATTAGCCCATTACACAACCCATCTCAATACCGGTCTGTCATTTCGCCTTTCGCACCATTAAGATCATGAGTAACCTTGAAAACGCAGGCCGCAAGCCTTCGTGATCTAGAATTTGTCAAGAAGAATTAGGATACCGATGACAATAAAAGCAAGCGCGGCAACGCGCTTGATCCAGATCAAAGGAATGTAGTTGCCGATCACGCTTCCCACCAGCACACCTAAAGCTGACACAGAGGCCAAAGCAAGAGCGGCTCCCACAAACACGGCCCATGGCTTCTTTGATTCCGCGGCCATGGTCATTGCTGCGAGTTGAGTCTTGTCGCCCATCTCGGCCAGAAAGATCACGCCAAACGTTGTCAGGAATACGCGCCAGTCCATTTGAGTCCCTTCTTTCGCTATTCGTCAGATTGACATCTCTGATTGTAACCGGAAGGCTGGCTGCCCTGGGTTGGATTTCGCGAATGCCTTCGGCCTTTCTTCTTACAGCAGCAAGTCTCTCGAAGTCCAAAAACCCCGGACTCTGCTGCTGATGCAGTTTCGTGAACCAGCGGCACAGAATTGGACTTCCACTCAACTACAGAACCGAGGAGCGGACCGGGGTCCCCAGGCGGGCAGCCCGCCTGGGGTGGT
>JBGPNE010000499.1:0-3287 GCA_041487335.1 Pyrinomonadaceae bacterium | reverse complement strand
GTTTTGAAAACCGACCGGTACGTCCTTCGAAATTCCCAGTGTGCCGCTCAGGTCCATTTCTCCTTCGACATCTACTCGAATGTGCTCAAAAGGAATTCCCATCGCTACCGCGACGAGTTGGCAGGTAAGCTGCGCGCAAGCCGCCAGAGCTCCCAGCAAAAGATCACCCGAACACGCGGCCGTCCCTGGCCCTCCCACACCACGATGCGCCTGAGCCTCAATAAGCTTCTGCCCGACTTCGACAGAGCAGGCGATCGGAGTATCTGATTCAGCACTATGAGCATTCAAGGTGATCCGGGAGCTGTTCGGGTCGCTCTTGTATTTTTCCTTCAGAGGCTTTTGGATTGATCGAAGGTCCATGGCTTCCCAATTCAGGCCTCAGAAGTTGTCGGATCGATAATCGTCTTGACCTGCGCCACATGGTTCGCGGGAAAGCCTCCAAGGCGAGCATGCTCTTTAACGAGTTCCTCGTTCGGAGCAATATAAACGCAGTAGATCTTATTGTCGGTCACATAGCTCTGAACCCATTGAATCTGAGGACCCATCTTGTTCAGCACATTGCAGGACCTCATCGACAGCGTTCTCAACTCGTCTGGTGACATCTTACTGGCACCTGGCACCATCCGCTCAATAACATATTTAGGCACTGGACGTCCTCCAACTTACTAGTACCTTGCACTTGCTCCTTTAAGATCCAAGCACCGCACCAAATACAAACATCGAGCTATCGCAATTCAGCAAGCAGCTGTTGAAACTCTACATCACTGCGCATCGAATCGAAAGCGCTGTCACTCGTGACCCAGTGCGCTACCGTTCTGAATCCATTCTCAAAAGCACGCCGGAGTGAAAGGAGCGCTGCTTTATTTTCTCGGAGCAGAGCATAGGCACAGGAACAGTTATACATTGCCAGGCCGTCATTCGGCTCCAGTTCAAAGACTCGTTTGAGCGTCGCATGTGCTTCTTCCTTACCTCCGAACCGCGCATACGCCTCTGCAAGCCGGCTCATCACAATAACGTCCTCAAGACTCGCCTCGAGCTTTCGTGAGGTGACCTCAATAACCTTTAGCGCTGCTTCCTCGCCGGCTTCGACGTGTGCCAGCCTTCGATGAATCCCCGCGAGAAACCTCCAGGCATCTTCATCGTGCGGCTTCAATTCAGCTGCACGACGATAGTGCCGAAGTGCGCCATCAAGGTCACCCGACAGTTCTGCAATCATTCCCAGTCGAAGGTGACCCGGATGGAACTCTGGCGTGTCTTTGAGAATTCCCTCAATTGTTCGTTTCGCTTCGGAAAACCTTCTTTGATGGAAATAAACCATCGCAATACCAAACTGAGCGTCTGACGAACCAGGATCGAGATTGAGCGCCTTTTGATCCATCTCAATCGCCTTGCCGAGCCAGAGAGGATTTCCGTCGTACCACTCATACATGTACGAATATGCCTCGGCGAGTCCGGCGTAAGCAGACGCAAAGCCCGGATCGATATCGACAGCATTTTCAAACATCAGAATGGCATGCTCAGTATTCCGCTTTCCCTTCCGATACAAAAGTTCTCGGCCCCGCATGTAGAAATCATATGCCTTCAGATCATCCGTAGGTTTCTTCGCTAGCAGTTGTCTCTCGGACTCCGTGAGAGAGATCTTCAGGGCATCCGCGATCTTTTGAGAGACTTCATTTTGGACGTCAAATACGTCTTCGACCAAACGGTCGAATCGTTCGGCCCAAAGGTGATAACCATCTCGAACGTTGACCAGTTGTGCTGTGATGCGGATCTTATTACCCGCTTTTCGCACACTTCCCTCCAAGACGTAATTTACGCGCAGAGCTTCACCAACCTGCCGCGTGTTTACTTCCTTGTTACGAAATGGAAGGACGTCAGTCCGCGGGACAACTTTCAGTTCTCTTATCTTTGAGAGGTCGGTGATGATGTCCTCAGTGATTCCGGCACAGAAATAGTCGCTCTCGTTGCCCGAGTTCATATTTTCAAGGTAGAGAACAGCGATCGACTTTTCCGGAACAGCCACCGCCGGTAAGTCTCTAAAAAGTTGCGACTCGGCGCTTTTCGTCGGAGAGGTAATCCCTCTCGTTCGAGATTCCAATTGGCTCTTCAGGTCTCTGAGGTCGATTAGCAAATCGTCGGCGGTCTGATACCGTTCGGCGAGGTCCTTGCGCAGCGCGCGGCTTACAATCCGATCCAGGACGCGCAATCTCTCCGATGTTTGATTCACCAGAGAGTCTGGTTCGCGGTTGAGAATTGAGCTCAGCACATCCATGGACGTGGAACCCGAGAAGGGCTGCCGACCTGTAACCATCTCATATAGCACGCATCCCAGACTCCAAATATCCGTCCGTGCATCTACAACTAGTCCTCTGGCCTGCTCAGGTGACATATATGGAGCCGTGCCGAGAATCATGCCTGCCGCCGTATTCACCAGAGCCAGGGTCTGCGCTTCCCTGTCGGTGGGAGTTGTCGTTCGCGGGCCGGCGAGCTTGGCTATGCCAAAGTCGAGGACCTTTACGATACCGTCGCGGCGCAGCATGATGTTCTCTGGTTTGACGTCGCGATGCACAATGCCGACGCTATGAGCTGCGCAAAGAGCCGAGGCGACTTGAATACCGACATCGATCGCTTCTGCAGATTTAATGGGCGCAATCCTTATTCGTGCGCGCAGCGTCTCGCCCTCAATGAATTCGGTCGCGATGAAGTGCTCTGAATCTGTCTCGTCAATTTCGTAAATCGTGAGAATGTTCGGATGATTCAGCGCGGAAACTGCCCTCGCTTCCTGGATGAACCGTCGCACGTGGTCGTGGTGTCCCAGATCGTCCGGCAAAATCTTTAGGGCAACTTTTCGATCCAGCTTGGTGTCGTGGGCCAGGTAGACCTCACCCATTCCACCCGCTCCGAGCTGGGAGCAGATTTCGTAGCGGCCAATCCTTGTGCGCGCGTCAATTGCCAAGACGGAACACTAGGGGGGATTTCTGGCTCAGGGTTTCTTAAAGCGCGATCATTGTAGATTACTTGCTTGCGCCTCGCCAACCATTACAATACATCGCAAGGCATGAAATGGTCTGGGCCGGAAAGGCATAGGTTGGGAGCGAAGGCTGATCAACTTGGTCCTTGGGGGCTGCCCCAGTGACGTGACGAGGCAAAAACTCATTGAACGGATCCCGGGCCTTGAAACGCCGGGCGAAACTCCAGAAAACTTACGCATTCCTCAGGCTTTAGGATCGCTGTCATCGCCTCAGCCATTTTCGCGCGGCAACGTCGGAACGATGGCCAGTTTCATG
>JBGPNE010000498.1:0-3288 GCA_041487335.1 Pyrinomonadaceae bacterium | reverse complement strand
ATGCCTAAGGCAATAGCTAATGAAAAAAGGTGCTCGAGTCGGAATCTTCAGCGTTAAGCGCATCCTTTTATCGATCGTACTTGGGTTTCTATTGCCGCTCAGTTACGCCATCATGCTTTCTGAGGCGTCCGACCTTACGGGAAAAACAGCACCAGAGTTCCTGGTGACCCCATTCGGATGGCCACGTCCGCTGTGGATTTTTCTTATGGGGCGCCAGCCTTCAGAGAGTGACCTCACTGGCGGGATTATTTTCCTTGCCCTCTGCAATATCGCACTGTACGGCGCGATGACTTACTTAGTCTTGCTGGCGATTTCAATGGTTAGACTCAAACGTGCGGGCGTTGAACCACCACCCACGCCGGAACCCCTTCATTCCGGCCCAGCTACTCTCGAATGACGCCACCACCTTCAAGCGCCGCATAAACGTTCGGCGAGAGCAATCCCAGCCACGGATCTGAACGTGGCGTGAGAAACAGCTCCGCATAAACTTTCTCATTCAGTGCGTCCACATCATCGGCGTTTGGGTCTGCGATCAGCCACGCATGAAGTTTTGTATGCAGCACATATTCGTTGCGCACTGAATCGAGGGCAATCAACACTTGAAAGTTGTGGACTAGGCTCGCGAACTTAGCGTCGGTTTCTGGTGTCCTGAATCCGGCGAAGAGATTTGCACTTTGCCGCTTAATCAGCGCCTGACTTCGTGAGTCCAACACCGCGTCGTCGGCGTGCAGGGCCGCGATTTTTCTCCACGCTGCTTCATCGGTTACTTTACCAAGCGCTTCCGGGCCGCTCGTGATGGCGCGAAGGATATTCACTTCTATTACCATCTTTGTGACAGCGGTTGGAGCCACCACGATAGCTTCCGGCGATTTCTTATCAGCGCGTGCCAGCAGCGAATCTGGGATCTTGCCTCCGGATTTTCCTGTATCCGCGACCCAGCCGCTGGTGATCGCCTCGATACGAGCGCGATGATAATTGTCCAGTGTTAAGCGGCGGGCCTTGTCATCCTTTCCCTGCAACTCCTTAAAGACTTGTTCTGCGTGTTCAAGTCCGCGAAAGAATGGCCAGAAACCGTAGAGGCCGGGAAGGGCGTCGATGGGCCGGCCTTCTTTGTCGAGTACGTAATGGATGCTGTTGCCGGTTAAGGTGCGCTCCAATTTTCTGCCGTCGCCAAAATCAATCGTCACTTTGGGGACTGGCCGAACAGACTGCCAGTGAAGAATGAATCTCTCGCGCAGCATGATTGACATCTGCGAATTCGAATAAAGCACCGTGCGGAAGAAGCGACTGTTAGCGCAGCTATACTCCTCGCTCAGTTTTCCCAGCAAACGCAGAGAGAGAATCGGTTTGCCGGCGGCACGCGCTGCTGCCTTCGCTTGCTCAAAGTCGGTGTACCAGTAAAGCCCGGATAAGTAACTGTCCCTCTGCTGACTCACCGCATCGAGCGCCGCACTCAGCCGTTGCCATTGCGGTGTAGCGGCGAGCAATGGGTTCGAGACCTGCTCATTGATCTCTCTCGCATAGGTCTGAAACAGCGCGTTCAATCCAGCTGGTCCCAATGCGCGCAACTCAGCGATGGCCGGGGCGGATTCGGCCGAGTTTTCAGAGATGGCCTTGAGCGCGAGCTCCTTTGGACCGGTTTTGGCGTAGAGAGTTTGTGTGAAAACAAGCAGGAAAAGCAGAAGGAACGCACCTGAGAACTTGGGCCTCATCGTAACCTCCGGGCAAGATGGGAATGAACCAGGGATGGGGAGTGTGGTTTGGAATCGGGAACGGTGGGCCGGGTTGTCTTGACTATCGCATTGTGTGGATAACCAGGAGCGGCTTACCAGCCCCTTACCGCAAAGCGGTTCCGAAACAAAGCCCAACGTTGCCGCTCGGCGGCTACGTTGGGTATTGTGTCTTTGAAGAATCCGCAACCCCGTCGGGGTTGAGCCGGATTGAAATGCCCTACCCCAGGGTAGCCGCGACGGCAACCCTGGGCTCTGTTCCGGAACCACGTTGCGGTTCTTAGGAAGGTGCGTTTACCCGCTCCTACTGTTTCTCAGAAATCAAAAGCAGTCTGTGAGCACCCAGTTTGAAAGGCTCTTCTGCGAGCGAAGCGTAGGTAGCCACAACTTCAAGCCCAGCCTCATGCAACAACTCGGTGAGTTCGCGATAGGTGTAGATGCGCTGTGAAGACGGGCGCTGATCCTCAATCCCATTTCGGATGAACGTGAAGTCATTGAACATTCGGCCTTGTTTGTGATCATAGCGATGCTCAATCGAGACTGTGATGCCGGCGAGTTCCATCGAGCGCTGGGGTTGAAAGTCTGGCAGGGTGCATTCAGCGATCGCCGGCGCATCGATGACAAAGCGCGCCCCAGATTTTAGACTTCGCGAAACTGCATTAAGGAATTCTGCATTCTCATCATCGTCGAGATAGCCAAAGCTGTTCCCAAAGCAGAACGCTCCGTCAAATTCGTTCGTCCATGGCAGGTTGCGCATATCGCGCTCGTGCAAATCAAGCAGAACTCCGCTTTCACGCGATTTCACTTGTGCTTCTTCGATGAATTCGCTGGCGATATCGACTCCCGTTAGCGCGAAGCCGCGTGTAGCCAGTTCGATTGACAGGCGGCCGTTGCCACAAGGCACATCAAGCACTCTCGCTCCGGCGGAAAGGCGCAGTTGCTTCTGGATGAAATCAGCTTCAGTGCGCGTTTGTTCGTCGCTAATGGCAGCGCGCCAGAAGTCCAGCGCGACTCCGTGAAAAAAGTTTTCCCACCAGTTTGTATCCATAGCCCCAGGTGGCACTTTACTCGATTTCAAAAGTGGCCTCCTGGCTGGCGTAGGCTTTGGCGCTGAGATCGATCGCGGTAACGCGTATCAGATAATGGCCTTTAGGCAAAGAGGCGAGGTTTAGTTCACCGGCATAAGGGATCCGAGCCGGATCCTCAGCGCTGCTCGTTTCGATAGCAAATGTTGGCGTCGAAAGAACCACCTTATTGCCATTAAAGAGGTCGATGCGAGCGCTAAGCCTGGGAAACTGGTTAGCTGCGTCGTGCGCGGCATTGTAGATGAAGGTCAGTACGCGCAGACGTGAGTTCTGAATAAAGCGCTTATCGATTTTCAATTGGGCCCTTTGAAATTGGGCCGCGTTACTCTTGTTGGCAGTGCTGGTAATATCGCGCTCCCCGATCAACAAACTGCTGAGCGTGAGACGATGCGACGCGAGGTCCGGAACCGCCACCCATTGCATTGCCATCCCGGTCACGCCGTCTGAGTCTCGTGCCGCGACCCGTACCTGAT
>JBGPNE010000497.1:0-3289 GCA_041487335.1 Pyrinomonadaceae bacterium | reverse complement strand
GCATGCGTGGCAACCGACCGGGCGGCAATGTGAAAGACCGTGCTGGTTTGCTCGCCGGCGATCTTGAACATGTTTGGGATCATCAAGAGCAAACCCTGACTCGAGGTAAAGGTCGTCGTGAGCGACCCGGTTTGCAGCGTGCCGTGCACGGCCCCGGCCGCGCCGCCTTCCGACTGCATTTCGCGCACCAGCGGCGTCATACCCCAGATGTTCTTCTGAGCGGATGCGGTCCACGCGTCGGCAAACTCGCCCATCGGTGAAGATGGAGTGATCGGATAAATAGCGATCACTTCGTTTGTTTTGTAGGCTACGTGCGCTGCCGCTTCGTTGCCATCGATTGTGAGCGTCTTGTTATTCATTGATGTGTAATCTCAACTGAGCGCCGTCGATCATGACATGGACAGTGCCGGCAAGGTGACAGCCGCCTTGCCGGCTGAAAAATGTTTGTCAGACCCTTACTTCAGCAATCTGCGCCAAAACCAAGCGGACGTAATCTCGCCAACACGTGTCCTTGCCGCTCACTGGATCATCTTCTGAATCGTGACAGTGACTACGGGCACAGTCCCGGCGCTGCGATGGTATGACACCCAGAAACCCAGCTTGTCGTAAAGCACCATCTGGTAGAGCGATCCGTCCGGCTTCACCTCAACGTTCGGCCCGACGACCGCTTTGTAATCTGGTGCGCCGATTCCGCCGAGGTAATCGATCGAGATCGCATTGACTTTGTGCGCCCGGTCGTAGCCAAGCTGCACGGTCTCATTTTCCGAGATTACGTAGTAGTCCTGATCGGCATCCGTCTGCATCGGCTTGCCAAGCCTGGCCCGAACTTCTTCCGGCGTCATCCCAAGGCGCACGCCCTTGTAGTCGCTGAAGAGAGGTTGCTGGATCGCCTCGACGTGAGCATTCGCTTGTGACTTCTGCGCCCGGGCGTTCGTGGCCAGTGAGCCAAACGCGAAGATTACGACCAACGCGCTGATCAGACCTGGAAAGAAACTGCGTTTCATGTATTGCCTCATCTTTCGTTACCTCCTCAGGAAAGTCTTACGAATAAATGCTTCCCCGCCCAATGAGTGAGTGCAACGATCATGCCGAATCGATCTCCGTCTGCTTTTGCTGAATAGGGGCGGAATCTCTAACGATTGTGCGTGCTTTCGCCCAATGCTTTAGGAAAAAACACCAGATTCCTGACGGGAAGGATCACAGTTGAGAGGACCTCTGGCTTATCCATTAGGATTAGCGCTGCCGATCATTCGACCAACAGCCCAGACCTCACCACCCGCCCGCATCTGCAGGACAATTTGATCGAGTGGTCGTGTAGGCGGACCGTTCAAAACAAAGCCAGTTTGCACGTCGTAGGATCCTCTATGGCACGGGCACTCCAATCGACGCCCGCCGCGGTCGAAATAGATCGAACAGCCCCGGTGGGAACATCTCTGGTTATATGAGTAGTACTCTCCGTCAAGATTCCGGATGAGGATCGCCGGATCGGTCGCCCGGGGATAGTTGAATAACAATGATGAGCCGGGCATCAACCTCTCTGCTCCGTCGATTCTCAAAGGCGGGTATGCAAGCTGCGCCAAGTCTTGAGTTGCGGCTTTGGAGTTCAGGGCTGATAACGCGACGAGTAATCCTGAAGACGTTAGCAGCAGACGATTACAGAACTCACGCCGGGCGATCTGTGAGGGTTCGCACGGACTATCGTAACCCGTCGGAAGGTGGATTGTGTCTGTCGCATCTTTTCCAATAAGCGTCATTGCTCGTGTACTCGAATGTTTCGGTTTCATTTCCCTTCCCTCCTTCGTGTTCTTCAAACTCCACCCGGTGACAATTCCTTTCGCAATTGGTTTGTGGCTGCAAGCTAGAGAACTTGGGCCGCGAGCGATGACTCGGGGGAAATCGCTCGCGGCCCCAGGGAAGCTTTCGCCCGCGAACTAATTGACCTTCACATTGATCTGTTTCGGTCTTGCTTCCTCATGCTTTGGCAGAGTCACCGTCAGCACACCCTCCTTGAACTCAGCCTTGATCTTCGTGACATCAACGAAGGCCGGCAGCGTGAAACTGCGTATGAACTCGCGTTAATGACGTTCGACGCGATGATAATTCTCGCGTTCCGTCTTCTCCTCGAATTTACGCTCGCCCCTCAAAGTGAGCACATTGTTTTCGAGCGTGACGTCAACTTCCTCTTTCTTTACCTCCGGCAATTCCACCTTGAGAACGAGCTCCTTGTCGGTCTCGAAGATGTCGCACGGAGGCGTCCAGTCCACGAGCGGCCAGTTCTCTTCCGTCATCGGAAGGAATGGAAACATGGTGAACGGTTCTTCGAATAGACGAGTCGGCCTGTTCAACAGGCGAAATGGATCCGTCGCCATGAAATTCATGAATTTCTTTGTTGGAGCAAGAAAAGTTCCGGGTGTCATGATTGATTCTCCTTTCTTTCAATACCTACCCGAATGAACCCAATTTGTGATCACGCGGCTTAGCAGACTACGCCACTCATGATCTGGGAATGCCATCTCTCCAGGGACGATAGACGACCAGCTCCGGATGATCCCGACGGAACGACTGCGCGATGTAGCAATCCCAACAGACCGGCATATAAGTCTGCATCGCGGTCTCGATATTCTGGATTGGCACTTCGCGCCACTCGACCAGCTTTCCGTCCGGGCTTTGCAGCGCGGGTTTGTGCGACGCCCATTGAATTTCTTCGAACGGTTTGCCGCAATACACGCACGACTTAGAGTCGTACCACCTCATCAACACTCCCTGAACCAGACACTGCGCGGGCGCCACGTCGAGTTGAGTCAAACATTCCTGTCCGCAGTTTTCATGCAGCGGCCAACGCCAGCAATTCTGCAAGCGAATGTCCGGCTGGCCGACCATCGAGGTCAATGCGGCATGCACCGCATCGACCTCGACAATCGCCGCCTCGCCGGTGTCTGGACACGTGATGATTTTTGAGTCTTTGTAGCGGAAGTACGCTCGACCCAGGTAACGAATGCCGAAAAAAAGGACTGTCGCTAGTAACAGTGTGACGAGCAGATAGGCTACGGTCGTCATGGTCCACCACCTTTCGGTTGGTTACGGACTCGCCGCCTGTTTCGCGCGCTCCTCCTCGATCTGTGTGATCTTGTTCCGAAGCCACTGCTTCAGCGTTTTCTCGACCTTTGCCTGATTGTCTTCGAGTTCCAGCTCCTCAATGGTTTCACCAGCCTCATTCAAGGGAATGAAGTGGCAAGGTACGTCCTCTGAGCGGTGTTCAGGCGAAACGAAATCGAGCAAGTGGCATTCG
>JBGPNE010000496.1:0-3302 GCA_041487335.1 Pyrinomonadaceae bacterium | reverse complement strand
CGCGCCACAATCCCGAGTTCACGATGCTGGAGTTTTACTGGGCCTATGCCGACGTGAATCAGATGATGGATTTCTGCGAGGAGATGATCCGCGCAACAGTGTTCAAGGTGCTGGGACACACTCACGTTCGCTTTGGTGAGCACGACATTGATTTCTCACAAGGATTTGATCGTCTCAGGATGAGCGAGGCGGTAATTCGCTATTGGCCCGAGGAGTGGAGTGGTCTTGGGGGAGAGAGATTTGAGTCAGGATGGTTAATGGATTCGAAGCGCTTGAGGGAAATATCCTTATTTCCTGCAACGCTGGCGTCTGAGATTGTTACTCACATCGACATTAATGAGGTCGACTCCAAAAATGTAGAACGGCGGTTGGGGAGCGATGAAGTTATTCAAAGTGCTTGGCGACGAGTGCAAAATCAAACGAGAGAGCCGGACCTTCTACAGGGAAGCGATGAAATGAAACTTGCGTTGCGACTTGCAGATGTTTTTGGAGAGGTAGCCGAGAATAGACTGGTGAAACCAACATTCATTACGGACTTTCCAAAGCCAATCTCGCCGCTGTCAAAAGGGTCGCCCTCCGATCCCTCTATTGCGGAGCGTTTCGAACTATTCATCGCGGGCATGGAGTGCGCCAACGGCTTCTCCGAATTGAATGATCCGGAAGAGCAGTATCAGCGTTTCAAAGATCAGGTAGAGCGGCGCGAACGTGGCGATGAAGAAGCAATGGTGATGGACGAAGACTACATCCGCGCGCTTTCCTACGGCATGCCGCCCGCGGCAGGAATCGGTATTGGTATCGACCGTTTCGTCATGCTGCTCACAAACAGACAATCGATTCGCGACGTGATACTATTTCCGCACATGCGACCCCCACGGAAACGAGAAGAACCGGTCCAATCCGGAAACGAAGAAGCCTGAGTCCGCGTATTTCCAGTCAAACACACTAACCCGGAGGAGCACTAACTATGACTCGAAAGCTATTTGCATTTGGAATTATCCTAATGTTTGCCTTTGTGCTTTATGCTCAGGGCACCACCGCCGTCAAGATCAACGGCTACTTGATCGATAACGCGTGCGCCACGGCTAACGCCAAGGATAAGGACTTTGCTGACAAAGCCAAGAAACACAAGACTTCATGCGCGCTGACGCCAAACTGCGCAGGTAGCGGCTTCGCTGTGCTTTCCGATGAGGGAAAGCTCTATAAACTGGACGAGGCCGGCAACAAGAGTGCGGAAGAGCTACTGAGGAATACCGAAACGAAGATGGGTGTGGCGATCGCCGTGGAGGGCACCATCGAAGGCGACACAGTTCACGTAACCAAACTTACGGAAGTTACGAAGACCGAGTAGGCCTGAAACCGAAAACGATTAAGAAGTCGAAGTCAGGCCCGCAACGGTGAACCGTTCACTGCTGCGGGCCTGGCTTTTGTTTCAATCACTTAACGGTACGGCACATCACCAGAGTCTGTCGTACTTTACTACTTAGCTGGGGTCTCCTGATGCGTCGCCACATACCATTTTCCGCCGCGTCTTACAAAGACTGAACTGGCCCAAACCGCCGCAGGAACCGTGGTGCCTCCGCAAGTGGCATCCTGCGTGCCTTTGTAAGTGAGCACGGCCACGTCAGCGCTGAGCATTGTGAGTTTGAAGTCACTCAGACTGTACGAATTCACTTTGCAGTCGCTGCCCGCAATGGATTTGAGTGTTGCATCTCTGTCGTCGACGCCGGTGTTGCTTACCGTAATTGCATCTGTCGGCAAAGCCGCCTTAAATGGTTTGACATCCTTATTCTTCCACGCTGCCCAAAGCGTCTTTTCTGTGGCGATGAGATTCTTTTGAATCTGGGCCTTGCTCATCGCCGGCTTTGGCTTAGGCGACGGCGAAGGACTGGGCGTCGTCTGAGTTTGCGCGATGCAGACGGATGCGATGAAAAGAACTAGACCAATCGCAAAGGGGAACCGCTTCTTCATGGTGTTTTTCTCCTTGAACAAGAGTTGTCGAAAGAAAGCCGATTGCTACGGCAGAGATTTCGGAATCGAATTGATGAGAGTTTTTACTACCTGACCAGGGTCGTGTCAATAGCTTAACGTCTCAGCGTCGGCGCCTCAGCGCGAACGTAGGCGATGATTGTTCCGCCAAAACCCACCGCCCAACCGTGAGTGCGATCCGTGAAGAAGACTCGCTCCAACGAGTGGGTAGTGCCGCTTGGTTCAAGGGTCCAATGCGAGCCGCCGTCGTTGGTGTAAATCACTGTTCCCTCAGCTCCAACAGCCCAGCCCTCGACGGCGTCGAGAAACTTTACGTCAAGCAGATCGGCCGAAACGCCCGAGCTTTGCGATTGCCACGTACGGCCTCCATTGTCTGTATTAAAGATGCTGCCGCCACTGCCAACCGCCCAACCCAAACGATTGTCGACGAACGACGTAGCGGTGAAGCGGACGTTATTTGCATTCGCCAATTTCGATAGGTGCCAGGTGTCACCGCCGTCAGACGTCTGCAGAATCGTCGCTCCCGCACCGACCAACCAACCGCGATCATCGTCGATGAATGTGCCTCCCAGGAGCAGACGACGCGTCGGCACTTGCAGGCGAGTCCAACTTCCTCCGGCGTCGCGTGTAGCGTAGATGGCTCCGCCTTCGCCAAAGGCCCAACCACGCCCGCCTCGACTAAAAACAGCACGGAAAATACGAGCATCGACATCCGCGCCCCGTATATTGACCCGGGCCCAATGCTCGCCACCATCGTTGGTACTCATCAAATAAGCGCGCAGCTCATCTTTAGTTTTCAGATCGTAGGCGTTTCTCTCGCAGACTAGCCACCCATTGAGTTCATTAGAAAAATAGATGTCGCGCACAACGTCTTGGGTGGGGTAGGCCTTTGCCTGCCAGCTTTTGCCCCCATTAGCAGTCGTGAGCAAAGTACCCCTGCTGCCAACAGCCCAGCCCCGGTTCTCGTCAAGAAAGAATACTGAGTGCAGCCAGGCAAGCGTACCGGTTTGCTGGCGCCTCCACGCTCCGGTGAACGCCAGAGTATCTGGGCCAATCGCGAAAATGAAGCAGGCGGTAAGCAGGAGGCGTGAGGCAGGAAGCAGACGGAGAGATTTCACGAGCAAGAATCTGCTGCGTCGTCTGTCTCCTGGTTTCGCTCTGTTGCGCAACACAATTCCGTTAAACCAGCGGACAACCAGTATTGTACGGCTTGCTGCCCACTGCCCAAGACTTCCTGCGCTCCCCGGTGGTTTATAGGCCGGCAAAGATACGTGCAAAACCGATTACCTGGACAAGAGACATGATCTTTTGGAAGG
>JBGPNE010000495.1:0-3306 GCA_041487335.1 Pyrinomonadaceae bacterium | reverse complement strand
CGCGCTCTTCTTACCAGCATAGCTGGCCAACGCCATGGCAAGTTTGTGCGACATGGTCTGACCCAAACGAGCAACCTTGTACTTGTAAACTTCGGTCACTGCAATATCGAGTGTAAGGGGGATCGACATCGAGCCGGATCATAACATAGCGTGGTGAACCACCGGCAAAAGCTCCAGTTGGCGAACCGAGGACTTGAGGAACCAGGCCGGCTGCATTAACGTTTAATCATGTGAGCCAGGGAAGAGAGGTCTATTCCAGAATGATGTTTGCAGAGAAGATTTCGGATTCTACACTTCAGCGTTTGCGCAATGCGAGTCAAGCTTTGCTACGCCTCCACAAAACACTATTGACATACGAGCGCCAGTCATACGAGCGAGCTGGCGGGCGAATCGGTAACAATTACCAATTCCTACAACTTGTAATGCGTAACAAGTGGTTCGCGTGGCTGCATCACCTGTCCAAACTCGTCGCGCAGATCGATGAGATGCTTGATGCGAAGGAGTCGCCTCTGGAGAGTGATGCCGTGGCACTCATTGATCAGGCAAGATTTCTACTCGTTCCCTCGGAGTCAGGTGATGAATTTCAAAGGAAGTATTTCGATTCACTTCAGCAATCGCCAGACGTAGTGCTGGCGCACTCTGAAGTCGTGAAGTTGCTCGGTAAGAGCAGATCTGAAGTGCATTGACCCCCGGCGTCATCCAAGCCTTCAACCTGCTAGTGCTTCCGCCTTAGAACAATGGTCGTCGAAAGCCCGTGTGAGTTCCTGCGCGATCTGTGAAGGGCCTTTACCCTCAATCTGATAACGCTCCATCATGTAAACTAACTTGCCATCCTTCAAGAGTGCGACTGAAGGCGATGAAGGTGGATAGCCTGTGAAATAGCTTCGCGCTCTTTCCGTGGCCTCAATGTCGGCTCCGGCGAACACAGTCGCAACTTTATCGGGACGGACGCTATGCTGGAGCGCAAGCGCCACCCCCGGACGTGCCTTGCCAGCAGCACAACCACAAATGGAATTCACGACCACCATTATGGTGCCCTCTGTATTCTGAATAGTTTCATCAACCGTTTCTGGTGTTCTCAATTCCTCAACGCCGAGACGCGTAAGTTCCTCGCGCATTGGCCGGATCATAATCTCTGGATATGGCATTTTCTTTTCTCCTGCGGTTCCTGAGTAGTGTCCTAATTTGATTTTGCTGTAACGCAAACTGTCAGTTTGCGCGCAAGCTAGACAGCTTGCGTTACGAAAACCAGGACATACCGATTTCTGCTAAGCGTATACTAGAGGCTTAGGTTCTAATTAACCAGCCCGAAAGTGGGTAGTGTCCTAGTTTGGGTTTCTTGTAACGCAAACTGTCAGTTTGCGGGCGCAAGCTAATAGCTTGCGTTACGAAATTAGGACACTACCCGAAAGTGTCTGCCGAGATTGAGACTGTCCTCGGTTCGTCTCCATCCCCGGAGAGAGTGATTCGCCAGACGTTCGGCGGAAGGGGATAACGCCCGAGGCGTTCGGCCCATTCGATTACCAGAACAGCCTGTTCATCCCCTAACAGTTCATCCAGATCGACAGCGTGGGCTGCGTATGCGCCTTCGTCCAATCGATAAAGGTCGATATGGTAGAGCGTCAGGCGTCCCGAATGCGGATTGACCAGGGTAAACGACGGGCTGGTCACTTCCTCAGGATCGATCCCGAGAGCTGCAGCAATTCCTTTGACGAAGACTGTCTTGCCGGCGCCGAGCGGGCCACTTAGCAGTAGTATCTCGCCACCGGCAAGTTGCTGACCGACTTGCTCACCGAGCTGATAAGTTTCATCAACCCTTTGCGAAAGCCATTCGCCTGTGGGGACGCGTTGAGCAGCGGTAGTCATTGGCAACAAGAACGCGGCACAAGTGCCGAATCAAAACAAGACAGGCGGGAATGCAGCCCTACGGCGCTTCACCTTCAGGATCGAGTAGACGAACCGCCGCGCTGATGTGTTCGCGAATATCGGAAGCCACCATTGTGCGCATCCCAAGTTTTTGCGCAGCGAGATCGCCTGCAAGGCCGCCTACGTAGAGAGCCGCAATCGTTGCTGAAAGAGCATCTGCTTGTTCCCTCAACGTTGCGAAGGCCTGAGCAATAAAGCCAGCGATTATGCCGGTCAACGTATCGCCGGCACCTGCAGTTCCGAGTCCCGCGTTTCCTGTTGAGTTCACGAATACTCGGCCATCGGGTGCGGCAATCAATGAGCTGGAACCTTTCAGAACAACGATCAATTCGTTTCGCGTCGCAAACTCACGGGTGGCAGACACGCGATCCGCAAGCGACGATTTGTCGGTTGCACCCATCAGCCGCAACATTTCTCCCGGATGCGGAGTAAGAATGAGCGGAGCGTGTTTCGAGCCGCGCAAATCCGCGGGCCAGGGAGCGAGGCAGTTCAAGCCGTCGGCATCGATGATTACCGGAGTATTTCGTCTTTCGATCACCGCACGCACAAAGCCCCGAGTGCGGACATCATCGGCAGAGAGACCAGGACCGATGGCGACAACGGTCGCCTTCGAGGCCAGCCTCATCACGTAATCAACTGCTTCATCGCTCACGGCTCCCCGATCAGTTTCTGCAAGAGCAGTCGTCATCACCTCGGGCATTGTTCTGGCGGCAACAGCAGATTGTGCTGATGCAGGTGTGGCAATCGTAACGAGTCCCGCGCCCGATCTCATCGCCGCGCTGCCGCAGAGCGCGGCGGCGCCGCTATAGTCACGAGAGCCGGCGATGACAAGCGCATGTCCGTGAGTATTTTTGTAAGAGTCGGGGGTGTAACGCGTGCACCCAAGCCACTCGCGCGCGTCGCTTGCTTCCGTGACGAATAGTCGTGAATTTGCAGCTTCCAAAAGCGCGGAGGGTGAGCCGATATTTGCAACGACGAGTTGTCCGCAAAGGTGTGACGCTGGTGGAAGAACATTCGCTGGTTTGGGCGCCGTGAACGTCACGGTCAAATCTGCCTTGACAGCTTCACCGATGGGTTCAGCTAAATCGGCGTTGAGGCCTGAAGGAATGTCGATGGAAACGATCAGCGGTCGCCCTCCGACTGATTGATCGCGCGCCTGTCTAATCTTCGCGAGGTGTTGAATCACCTGGAAATAAACTCCTTCCAGTGGCCGCGTCAGGCCGGTGCCAAAAAGGGCATCAACAATAATGTCGTAAGTTCTGCCTGGCCGGGCAATCTTCTCCCATCCAGATATTCCATCGCACTCAGAGAAGCTTAGCGGTGAGGGAAGCTCACTCGATGCGGTTTTGACGCTCCCCAGCCGACGGACTATTTCGAAAT
>JBGPNE010000494.1:0-3310 GCA_041487335.1 Pyrinomonadaceae bacterium | reverse complement strand
CACCGCTTGCAGAAGCAACTGCGATCGATGTATCAGCAGCGACGGTTTGCGCTACATGAATTTGTCCTGCGGCCGACGAGGGCTCGCCTGCCGCATTCCTTATCGAGACGAGTGCACTTTGCTCGAGCAATACTTCATCGTCCTGAACAGGCAACGGCGCAAAGTGGATCGAGGGTTGACTCGCTAGTTTTGGTAAATCCTTGGCGACCGCAAGTCCATCGGCACTAAACCGCGCAGCAACTGCGGTCTGTATTTGTGAAGCAGGTGATCCTGCGCTCGCGGATGTGGACATTACCTCCGCGGAACTGCCCATCTCGGCTGCGCCTACAACTGGCGCTGGCGATGTTTCCTTCCCGTCCGGGCGAACGTAACCCGCGCTGGCGAGTGCGGCACGCACTGCTTCACGAACAGCATCAGCGACCGCAGCCGCGCGACGAAACCGCACTTCCGTCTTTGCCGGGTGAACGTTTACGTCCACTTCTTCCAGCGGCGTTTCCATGAATAGCAGTGCAGCGGGATAGACACCGTGCGGAAGAATTGCGCGATAGCCTTCGGAAAGGGCGCGTCCGATCAATCGATCACGCACAAACCGGCCGTTAACAAACAAATATTGTGCGTCACGCGATGTCCTGCGATCGCGCGGAGCAGAAACATAGCCGGTTACACGCGCAACCCGGGCGTGTCCGCCGCTAACCTCCAGCAGATTCTCCAGAAACTCGGCGCCAAAAATCTGATAGGCTCGCTCGCGCAGGTCCTTCGCTGCGGCCGCACGCAAAACCTCACGTCCATTGTTGGTCAAGCCAAACGCGATCTCAGGATGAGCGAGGGCATAATGCGTAACGAGGTTTGTTAAGTGAAAGCTTTCAGTTGCTTCCGAGCGCAAGAATTTTCTTCGGGCAGGAACATTGAAAAACAGATCGCGAACGGTGATCGTTGTGCCGCGCGGGTGCGGCGCATCTCTCACGTCGCGCATGCGCCCACCTTCGATGACGACTCTTGTCGCGGCTACGGCATCTTCGCTTTTCGTTATCAGCTCGACGCGCGCTACAGAGGCGATAGAGGCCAGTGCTTCCCCGCGAAAACCAAGCGTCGCAATAGCCTGAAGATCCTCAGCCGTGCTGATTTTCGACGTGGCGTGACGCTCGAAGGCCAGCACCGCATCGTCACGCACCATTCCCTCGCCATCATCTGAGACTTTGAGTAATCGCCGGCCCCCTGCCTCGACGTCGATGGCGAGGCGCGTGGCGCCGGCATCAATCGCGTTCTCAACCAGTTCCTTAGCGACGGACGCCGGACGTTCAACGACCTCGCCGGCGGCAATCTGGTTTGCGACATGGTCGGGGAGGAGACGAATCTTGGACATAAGTAATTTCCCATTTGCGATTGCTGATGAGAAAGGTCTTGACTGCTTTCGAAAGCCGAGTCATCAAGACTCATCTAACAACTTATTAAATCGGCAATCGGCAATCAGCAATCGCAAATTATAGATAAACAATCTGATGCTCTTCTGACCCGAGGTTGATTGCGTTGTAGATCCAATCAATGACGTAAATGCCATGTCGTGCGAGCAGAGACGTGATATTGATGTGGCGCTCCTGCAAAGTCTTTTCAGGATACAATTGATCGAAGGCTCGCTGCAGTTGCCGGTGCGCCGCTTCGTCCCTGGACATCTGGGCCCGATGGAAACGAGTTCGCAGTCCCTCGAGCTGGTAATTGATCTTGCGCCGGCCTGTTTCGAGCGCGTCCCCGAGCGTCGGATCAATGGTTCGTAGTTGTTCTCCTAAATCATCGAGCTCATGATTAACAGTCTCTTCGGTTTTCCTGAAAGCTTTTGCTGTGTCGGCTCCCAGATGTTCTTCAACAACCCTCGCCAGCACACTGTCCAGTCCGGCAAACAAATCGGCCAACCCGAGTCCATACCTTTCAAGCAGCCGACCCGTATGCCGCTCAATCATTGTTGAGCTGGACCGAGGAAGAATGGGAGTGATGGGCCGCTCAAGCACTCGGTAGACCTCGGCTGTCTGGGCGAAGTAGGCAACCTCAGCGGCGCCTCCGTAATATGAGATGGTCGGCAGCAGATAATCCTGGACCACCGCGCGAAGCGTAACGTTCGGACTGAATCGCTCCGGCTCGGTCCGAGCGAGTTCTGCAAGTTGATCAGCTGTGTATGAGGACTGCGCATTCTTACTCTTGTACTTCCCGTCATCCGTCCGGGTCACTGCGTGCCTTGCACCTTCGGCATCATGCATGAAAAGCGGAAAAGAGTTTGCCGAAGGCATCACTTGCGCATGATAACCAGCCTCCTCCAGCTGCTGGCTGCGTGATTCCACGGCCCTGGCAATCTCATGCGCATGCAAAGCTGATTGCCCATAGAGAGGAGCCGCGAGCTTCTTCAGTTTCTCATCGAGTGGGTCGAGGAAGATAAGACCATAATGGCCCAACAGAGAGGTCATCATTCGCGCAAAAGCTTCGCCATAACTACGGCCCGGCTTCCAGGCACCACGCAACAGAGCTTCGAGATCGGAAGTGAATTCAGAATTGGGGAGCAGCTCAATCAAGCTATCGAGAACCGCGTTGATGGAATCGTCCAGGACAACCAGCCCCACTGGCTGTCCTTCTTTATGCAAGCCAGACGACACAGCCACACTCGCGAGACGACAATCGCGGCTGATGAATTCCGCCTTTGCCACTTCAGGAAAATCGTGATCCTCGGTGGCTATCCAGAAGACGGGCACAGCCTTCGTGTTCCGCTGCCTCAGGCAGCCTGCAAGTTTGACAGCGGAAAGCGCTTTGTAAATCGTGTAAAGCGGTCCGGTGAACAAGCCTGCCTGTTGGCCGGATACTACAGCCAGGCAGTCTGAATCGCGCAACAGTCCAATGTTTGCTAACGTCTCCTTGCCAGCGCCCCACGCGGCGTTCATATTTTCGAGTGCGTCGCAGAGCGCGTTGCGATCTGTTGTGTACGCCGCGAGAACTTCCTGCGCGCGAGATGGCAACTCGTGATGAAAGCGCACTGCCGAAGGATAAAACCGACGCAGTGCCAGCGGGTCACGTAGATAGTCCAGGAACAGACGTGTCTGATGCGGAATGCGATCAAACGAAAGGGTCTCGACGCGCAACCCGGACTCTTCAGGTGTGCTGTAACAAGCAGTTTCAGCCTTACTCAATTTGCGGTTACTCCTGAGGAGCCATTTTACGCGGGAGGCCCCTTGTTGTACCAGTGAAGACCCTACTACTTCTACTACTGCCATCGGGTAAACTCGAAGGGGCAGGTGTCCGGCTCATGCTCCCGGGTTGCGCATGGCTTCAT